>JAWVZK010000001.1:0-52694 GCA_033722275.1 Longimicrobiales bacterium
AGGTCACGCGCCAGCTCGAATCGGGTCGGCAGTCCACCAAGACGCTCTTCAAGAATCCCATGGAGCGGAAGGCCGAGCCCGGAGAGCGCGTGCGCACCCGCATTCTCTCCGAAGATCAGGGGCTGGACTTCGAGATCGCGCTCACGGATCCCCGGGCAGCGGTGAAGCGAGTGCGGATCGCCTACGAGATCCCGGGGGAGGACGGCCGCACCGAGGAGGTCGAGTTCACGTTGGAGAGCGAGAGCCCTTGACACGGGGTCCGGTGGGCCCCGTGTGTCTCGGACGTTTCTTTTAGATTCGGGCATGAACAAGACCCTCGAACCCGTCCACGCCGTCGGAAGCGGTGCCATCCGCTCGGTGGAGGCCGTCGGGAAGGCGGGGTACCTCGGCCTCGACGCCCTCAAGGCTCTGAGGAAGGTGGACCTCTGGGGCCCGCATCTCGCGTCGCAGATGGCGCGGGTGGGCGTGGAGTCGGTCCCCATCGCTCTCTTCATCGCCACGTTCACCGGCATCGTCCTCGCCCTGCAGGCTTCGTATACCTTCACCGGAGCCGTGCCCCTCTACTTCGTGGGGACACTGGTGGGGAAGACGATGATCCTCGAGCTCGGGCCCGTCCTCACCGGACTGGCCCTGTCCGGCCGCGTGGGTGCGAACATCGCCGCCGAGATCGGCACCATGCGGGTCACCGAGCAGATCGACGCCCTCGAGACGTTGGCCTACGACCCGGTCGCCTATCTGGTGGTTCCCAGGGTCCTGGCCGGCGCCATCATGTTTCCCATGGTGGTGGTGCTCGCCAACGCCATCGGCATCCTGGCCGGCTGGAGCACGTCTCTGATCCTCCTGGACATGTCGTCGCCGGAGTTCCTGAAGGGACTCCGGCTCTTCTTCGAGGCGTGGGACGTCCAGTATTCGATGATCAAGTCGGCGAGCTTCGGCATCACCGTGACCTCGGTGGGGTGCTTCTTCGGCTTCCACACCACCGGCGGTGCGGAGGGTGTGGGGATCTCCACCACGCGTTCGGTGGTGGTGGCGAGCATGATCATCCTCGTGCTCGACGCCTTCTGGGCCGCGACGCTGCTGCAATGAGCATCGAGCTCGTCGATATCTACAAGGCGTTCGGCGACAAGGAGGTCCTGAAGGGCTTCTCGGTCAGCATCGAAGATGGCCAGACGACGGCCATCATAGGCGCCTCCGGATCGGGGAAGTCGGTCACGCTCAAGCACATCGTGGGCCTCCTGCGCCCCGATCGAGGGGACGTCTGGGTCGACGGGGAGAACGTCTCTCGCCTGGATCAGGCGTCCATCTTCCAGCTTCGCCGTAACGTGGGGTTCGTCTTCCAATTCGCCGCTCTCTTCGATTCCATGACCATCGCCGAGAACGTGGGGATGGGGCTGAGGAGGATGGAGGACGTGTCGGAGAGCGAGATCGAGGAGCGGGTGGCGGACTGCCTCGCCCGGGTCAACCTCGCGGGGTACCAGGACCGCTACCCGGCCGAGCTCTCGGGCGGACAGCGAAAGCGGGTGGGCCTGGCGCGGGCCATCGCCACGGAGCCCAAGTACATTCTCTACGACGAGCCCACCACGGGGCTCGATCCGGTGACCAAAGCGGTCATCGACGAGCTCATCATGCGAATGGCGGACGAGCTCGACGTCACCGGCGTCGTCATCACGCACGACATGGACAGCGCCTATCGCATCTCGGACAGCATCGCGATGCTATATGAAGGCAGGAAGCGATTTCAGGGGACTCCGGACGAGATCAGGAAGACGGACGACCCCGTGGTGAAGGGCTTCATCGAAGGACGACCCGAGCTGCTGGAGGAAGCCTCATGACTGGCCGGAAGGAGCTCCTCGTCGGAAGCGTGATCATCATCGCGCTCGCCGTCGCCGTTGGCGGGACCCTGTGGCTTCAGGGCACCAACTTCGGTCGGCCCACGATCCCGGTGGATGCCCTTTTCGAGTCGGTGGGACAGCTTTCCGAAGGCAACCCGGTGACGTACCGTGGCGTCCGCATCGGTCAGGTCTCCGACATCGAGGTGGAGGCCGAAGGACTGGTGGTCCGGGTGACGCTCCTCATGGAGCAGGCGGTGCGCCTCCCGGGCGACGCTGCGGTGGTTCTCGGCCCGGAGTCCCTGTT
Source organism: Longimicrobiales bacterium (assembly GCA_033722275.1). Lineage (GTDB taxonomy): Bacteria > Gemmatimonadota > Gemmatimonadetes > Longimicrobiales > Gaopeijiaceae > UBA2589. Next base: position 2,137 of record JAWVZK010000001.1, read on the forward strand.
CGGCGATTGGCAGGCCGAGATCGTCAGCCGGGGCAGCTTTCCGCGGTTCGACTTCTACGAGGTGCCCGAAGATCAGGCAGAGGACGTGCTGGGTGGGTACGCTCTCCCCGAGATCACGCGGCTGACCGCGTCGGCGGAGCAGATCTCCGACAACCTGGCCGACCTGACCAATCGGATGGAGCTGGCCTTCAACGAGGAGACCGCCAACAACCTGGCCACGGCCATCGCCAACATCGAGGACATCACCGAGGAGGTCCGGACGCTCGTGCGACAGCAGGGCGTGGTGGCGGCCAGCATCACCTCCAGCGCCGACAGCGCCCTCGACGAGATGGAGGCGGCGGCCCGGGCGGCCAGGAGCTCCTTCGAACGAGTGGACGGGGTGCTGGCGGCGGCCGAGGTGGATTCGCTCGTCATCGAGCTCCACGCGGCGGCGTCCGGTGTGCGGAGGCTCTCGGACCAGCTCTCCAACGACACCACCGGCTTGAGTGCGACCCTCGAGCGAGCCGATTCGGCCTTCGTCCGGATCGACAGGATCGTTCAGGGGTTGGAGGCGGGAGAGGGATCGCTGGGACGGCTCCTGAACGACACCACCTTCGCGGCTCGGGCGGTGGACGTCCTGGAGACCATGGACCTGCTCCTGGTGGACGTGCGCGAGAACCCCAGACGCTACGTACGTCTCTCGATCTTCTGATGGCCGATCCGAGCCCATCGGATCCGGAGAAGGCGACGGTGGAGGAGAGCGCAGGGGGTGTCGTGGTCCGGACCATCGAGGGGGTCGTCCACGCCCTTCTGATCCGGGATCCGTACAGGAAGTGGGGCCTTCCGAAGGGACACGGTCGAGGGAGAGAGAGCACTCGGGAGGCGGCACTCAGGGAGGTTCGCGAGGAGACGGGGCTCGAGGATCTCCGGCTGGGAGCGGAGCTCATCACCATCGATTGGGCGTTCCGCAAGGACGGGCGCCGGATCCACAAGTACGCGACCTTCTTCCTGATGTTTTCCGATCGGGGGGAGCCGATCCCCGAGGAGCAGGAGGGGATCACCGAGTGCCGGTGGGTCCCCCTGGAGGCCGCGCCGGGGGAGATCTCCTACGACAACGCCAGCGAGGTCGCCCGGGTCGCTCGGGAGGTCGTTCTGGGATCCGCGTGAGGGCGTTGCCCGCCTCCGGGGACCCGTTAGACTTGTGGCCGAAATGGCAGAAGACATCCAGGATATCACGATCATCGGCGGCGGTCCCACGGGGCTCTTCGCCGCCTTCTACTCGGGCATGCGCGGCGCCTCGTGCCGCATCGTCGACTCGCTTCCGGAGCTCGGTGGCCAGCTGACCGCGCTCTACCCCGAGAAGTACATCTTCGACGTCGGAGGCTTCCCGAAGATCCTCGCCAAGGACCTGGTGAGGAACCTCGTGGCGCAGGCCATGCAGTTCGCTCCCGACGTCGTGCTGGACGAGCAGGTACGCGACCTGGAGCGGAGGGAGGACCATTTCGTCCTGCGGTGTGCCGACGGCAGCTATCGGACGCGGACCGTGGTCATCGCCGGTGGCAAGGGCGCGTTCGAGCCCATGCCGCTCCGGTGTCCGGGCTACGCCGAGCTGATGCATGCCGGGATCGAGTACTCCGTCCGTGATCCGGAGGCGTATCGCGACAAGCGCCTCCTGGTCGTCGGGGGCGGGGACACGGCGCTGGACTTCGTCCTCATGCTGAAGGATGTGGTGACGTCCCTCGTCCTGGTCCATCGACGGGACGGCTGGAGGGCCCACGAGTCCTCCGTGGCCCGCATGCAGGAGGCCGCGAGGAACGGAGAGATCGACCTGAAGACTTTCTATGAGGTGAGGGAGATCCACGGAGACGACCGGGTCGAGAGGGTGACGATCTTCGACAACCGCACGGACGAGGAGACGACGGTGGAGTGCGATGCTCTCCTGTCGTGTCTCGGCTTCAAGCCCGACCTGGGCCCCATCAAGAGGTGGGGCATCGAGGTCGAGAAGAACCGCATCAAGGTGGATGCCCTCATGGAGACGGCGATCCCGGGCGTCTACGCGGCGGGTGACGTCATCGACTACGAGGGCAAGCTGGACCTCATCGCCACGGGATTCGCCGAGGCCGCCGTCGCCGTGAACAACGCCGTCCACCGCGTCGATCCCAGCGCACGCGTGAATCCGGGCCATTCGACGAACATGAAGATCTTCAAGGAACGCTAGGCCGGCACGTCCCGGCCCTGGAAGGAGAGAAGCGCAATGAGTGAGAGCGACGCCCGCCGGCACGAGAAGGTCGTCATCGTCGGTTCCGGACCCGCTGGATGGACCGCGGCCATCTACGCCGCCCGCGCCGAGCTCCAGCCTCTCGTCCTGGAGGGCTCCATCAGCAAGACCATGATCCCGGGCGGCCAGCTCATGTGGACCACCGAGGTGGAGAACTACCCCGGCTTCAAGGAGGGCGTGGACGGACAGACCCTCATGATGGAGATGAAGGAGCAGGCGCTCCGGTTCGGAACCCGTGTTCTGACCGAGGAGGTCGAGACCATCGGCATCGACGACCGTCCCTTCCGCCTCACGACCACGACGGGCACCGAGATCCTCGCCGACGCGGTGGTCGTGGCCACCGGAGCCAACGCCAAGTGGCTCGGTTTGGCCAACGAGGAGCGTCTGGCCCAGTCGGGGGGCGGCGTGAGCGCCTGTGCGGTCTGTGACGGCGCCTTGCCCCACTTCCGTGACCAGGTGCTGGCCGTGGTGGGCGGGGGGGACACCGCCATGGAGGATGCCCTGTACCTGACCAAGTTCGCCCGCGAAGTGGTGGTCATCCACCGCCGCGACGAGCTCCGGGCCTCGGCCATCATGGCGGAGCGGGCCCTGGAGAACGAGAAGATCCGCTTCGAGTGGAACGCGGTCGTCACGGAAGTCTACGGCGACGACGTCATCACCGGGGTGCGCCTCCGGGACACCCTCACCGGTGAGGAGCGGGACCTCGAGGTGGGCGGGATGTTCGTGGCCATCGGCCACAAGCCCAACACCGACTTTCTGGAGGGCGTGGTTAAGCTGAAGCCCAACGGTTACGTCGAGACCCCCATACCGTGGAGGACGCAGACGTCGGTGCCGGGGATCTTCGCGGCCGGCGACGTCATGGACGACTACTATCGTCAGGCGGTGACCGCGGCCGGGACGGGTTGCATGGCCGCGCTGGAAGCGGAGCGGTGGCTGGCCCACGGAGGGGCCGAAGCCGACGTCAAGGTAGAAGAGGGAGCCACCGTCGGCGACTGAGCCCCAGGCGGACGGCCGGGCGGCACCCGGTCATCCCTCGTCCTCGGACGACTCGGGCGGTCCCAGCAGCCGACCGCCGTCCACCACCAGCACCTGCCCCGTCACGAAGTCGGCGCCCACGAGGTACAAGACCGCTTCCACGACGTCCTGCGGGTCTCCCGTCTTCTTCAAGGCGGCTCGCTCGGCCCGCCTTTCCCAGCGCCCGGCCGACCAGTCGTCGGGCGCCAGCACCGCGCCAGGCGCGATGGCGTTGACGCGGACCGCCGGGCCGTAGGCGCGGGCCTGGACGCGGGTGAGATGTGCCAGGGCCGCCTTGGACACGGAGTGATGGGGGTACGACACCCAGGGGTGGAACGCCGAGAGATCGGTGATGTTCACGACCGAGCCTTCCGACGCCGTCAGGAGGTCCGCGGCCGCCCGGACCAGGAGGTGCGGCCCGCGCACGTTGAGAGCCATGACGTCGTCCCACTCCGAGGCGTCCACGTCGGAGAGAGGGAGAGATCGGAAGGAAGCGGCGGAGTTCACCACCACGTCGAGGCGCCCGAAGCGCTCCCGGGTCGCGGCGACGACGTCTCCAGGCCCCTCCGCCGTCGACAGGTCGGCGCACACCCGGTGGCAGAGGACGCCATGGTCGCGGATCTCCTGGCAGGTACGGACCGCTTCGTCCCTCGACGAACGATAGCTGATGGCCAAGTCGTGACCGGCCTCGGCCAGGGCCAGCGCGATGGCTCGCCCCAAGCGCACCGCGCCCCCGGTCACCAGAGCCACCGGCCGGGGGCTCTCCGCCTCCGCCGTGTGGCTTTTATCATCACTCATCGCCAGACTCACTCTGCGGGGCTCGGTCCCGTGGAATCATCGATACGAACGAGGAATGGGATCCGATGCCGAATCTCACAGGCAAGGTCGCGATCGTGACGGGGAGCACCAAGGGGATCGGCCTGGCCATCGCCGAGCGCATGGTGAACGAAGGGGCCCACGTGGTCGTCACGGCCCGGACCGAGTCCGACGTGGACACGGTGGCGCGGCGGTTGGGAGAGAACGCCGTCGGCATCGTCAGTGACGTGTCCGATCCGGCGTCGTGCGAGGATCTCGTGGCGACGACGGTGGAGCGCTTCGGCCGCCTCGACGTCCTCGTGAACAACGCCGGCGTGGGGATCTTCAAGCCGATCTCGGAGATGTCCGTCGAGGAGTGGCGGAGACAGGTGGACGTCAACCTCGGCGGGGTCTTCTACTGCTCGAAAGCGGCTCTTCCCCATCTGAGCGACACGGGCGACGGCTTCATCATCAACATCGGCTCACTGGCGAGCCGGAACACGTTCTCCGGCGGGACCGGCTACAACGCGAGCAAGTTCGGCCTCCTGGGCATGACCGAAGCGATGATGCTGGATGTCCGGTATGAGGACGTGCGGGTCTCCATCGTCATGCCCGGAAGCGTGAACACCCCGTTCAACGACAACGAGACGTCGCCGGAGCGGGGGTGGAAGCTCGAGCCCGACGACTGCGCGCTGGCGGTCATGCAGCTCCTCGAGTACCCGAAGGAAGCCCACGTCAGCCGGATCGAGATGCGGCCGGCGCAGCCGAAGAGGAGGTAGGGCCGTGTCTGAGAGCTACCGCATCGAGAGAGACTCCCTCGGCGAGATGAAGGTTCCCGAAGACGCGCTCTACGGCGCCCAGACCCAGAGGGCCAAGGAGAACTTCCCCATCAGCGGCCGGGGCTTCGATCGCCGGTTCATCCGGGCGTTGGGACTCATCAAGAAGGCGGCGGCCGAAAGCAATGGAGCGCTGGGCCATCTCGACGGCGCTCTCGCCGACGCCATCGCCACGGCCGCCGGGGAGGTGGCCGCTGGACGCTGGGACGATCACTTCGTGGTCGACATCTACCAGACGGGCTCGGGGACGTCGACCAACATGAACGCCAACGAGGTCATCGCCCGGCGCGCCAGCCAGCTCCTCGAAGGAGGGGGAGAGGTCCACCCCAACGACCACGTGAACTTCGGGCAGTCGTCCAACGACGTCATTCCCACGGCGATTCACGTGTCGGCCCGTGTCGCCGTCGCGGAGGACCTCGTCCCCGCGCTGGAGCGTCTCCGAGCGGCCTTGGCCGAGAAGGCCGAGACCTTCGACGACGTTGTCAAGTCGGGGCGGACGCACCTGATGGACGCGACGCCCGTGCGGCTCGGTCAGGAGTTCGGCGGATACGCGACGCAGGTGGCCAAGGCCATCGAGCGGGTCGAGGCGGCGGCGGAGGAGCTGCAGGAGCTCGCTCTCGGGGGAACGGCCACCGGCACCGGTATCAACACCGATCCGGGCTTCGCCTCCAGGACCATCGAAGGGATCTCCGCCGCCTGCGGCATCCTCTTCACGGAGGCGGGGAACCACTTCGAGGCGCAAGGAGCGAAGGACGCGGCCGTGAGCCTCTCGGGCGCTCTCAACACGGTGGCGACGAGCTTCATGAAGATCGCCGACGACATCCGCTGGCTGGGCTCGGGGCCCACGTCGGGCCTCTACGAGATCAGCCTCCCGGCCATCCAGCCGGGGTCGTCGATCATGCCGGGGAAGGTCAACCCGGTCATGTCCGAGGCCATGATGATGGTTTGCGCCCGGGTCATGGGAAATCATACGACGGTGACGGTGGCGGGGAGCCGGGGCAACTTCGAGCTGAACGTGATGATGCCCGTGCTCGCCCAGGCGCTCCTGGAGTCGATCCACCTTCTGGGCGCCATCGCCCGGGAGTTCACGGACCGGTGCGTGGCGGGGATCCAGGCGAACGAGGAGCGCGCGCGCGAGCTCCTGGAGAAGAACCCGTCCATCGCAACCGCGCTGAATCCGTACATAGGCTACGACAAGGCCGCCGAGGTAGCCAAGGAGGCGGCGAAGCGGGGTGTCAGCGTTCGCGAGGTCGTGCTGGAGAAGGGACTCCTCTCCGAGGAAGAGATCGACGCGGCGCTGGACGTGCGGTCCATGACCGAGCCGGGCCTCCCGGATACGTAGCGGCTCGGGACATCCACACGGGCGCTCAGGTCCCGTCGACGGGGTCCGTCAGGGGAGATGGGATGGGGTACAAAAAACGAGTGACGGCAGATGCAAGCACCTACCGCCACTCTTGGCACGCCCCCCCAGGGCGTGTTGCCCACCTGTGCTAGCGTGGGACTTTGTGCCGGCTGGACGACCGAAGTCGAACCGAACCGGCACAAATCTCAAGCTGTCTTCCTTGCTTCGTCCAACTCGAAAATCTTCTCGTCTGGTACATCTGCAAAAGGCATGCCACCATGCGGAATCACGCGGGTGACATCCCCGTCGGCATACAGCGGGTATGCCCACTTACCGAACCGAACAACCTGAATTAACGTCGGTTCGGTTGAAGTTACAAGGGTTTCGATTCGTTCGGTGATCGACCGCCAGACCCGATCGACCAGCGACATGCGCTCCGAGACCGAGTCGGACCACAGCGCCAGGCGGATGCTCTTCCGCTCCTGCACGGACATCGGCCGCACGATTCGGCGGTGTCCTCGGAACGTATGGGAGAGCAGGAACGCGACGGCTTCCGCCTCGGGAACCGGGTCGACCCGGTGATCGTGGTAGCCCGGTGTCTTCACTCGACGTCCGTCGCTGAGGTCAATGTATCCGTCTGCCGCTACGCGCATCGTGTCCTCCACTCTGTTCACGCAGCCACTCCTGGGGGTGGCGCCGTGCCGCAACCGAGGTGGAAGAGCCGTGCCGCGCCGGGAGCGTGGGTGTGGGGAGCGCGGTCCGTCGTCTATAAGCGCTTGTGGAGCAAGGCCTTGAGCGCACAGCGCATTGTGTTTCCTTGGTGGGTCGGGTCGCGAATCCGCCCTACAATTCTTCCGCTTGCGGCAAACATTTCCCCGGATCCATCCATGAAGCCGACCCAGGACGAGCTGGGCGCGCACGTCTCCTCGGCGGGCGGCGTCCACCGGGCTCCCGAGCGTGCCGCGGCCATCGACTCGGTGGTCTTCCAGCTCTTCACCAAGCAGCCGAGCCGCTGGGCCGAGCCCACCATCGACGCCGAGACGGTGGAGGCGTTCCGCGTCGCGCGGGAGGAGCACGGAATCAGGGTCGCAGGAGCCCACGACTCGTACCTCATCAACCTCTCGAGCCCCGACCGCGCGCTCTGGCGCCGCTCGCGACGCTCCTTCGAGCAGGAGCTGCGCCGCTGCGCCGCCGTCGACCTCGACTTCCTCGTCACCCACCCCGGAAACGCCACGGACGGGGACCTGGACGCCGGGCTCCTGCGGAACGCCCGGGGGATCGCCGAATCCCTCCGGGCCGTCGACGGACGCACGAGGGTCCTCCTGGAGCTGACGGCCGGGTCGGGAACCAGCGTGGGCGCGACCTTCGAGAATCTCAGGACCATCATCGAGGAGATCCCCCCGGACCTGCGGGATCGGGTGGGGGTCTGCGTGGACACGTGTCACGCCTTCAGCGCGGGATACGATCTGGTGAACGCCTACGACGAGGTCTGGGAGGAGTTCGACCGGACCATCGGCCTCGGTCGCTTGGGTCTGCTCCACCTGAACGACTCCAGGAACCCCTTCGATTCCCGCAAGGACCGACACGAAGGAATCGGTCGAGGAACGCTGGGGCTCGAGCCGTTCCGCCGCATCGTCTCGGATCCCAGGCTACACGACGTGCCCAAGGTCCTCGAGACCCCCAAGGGCGACGATCCGGTGGCGGAAGACCTGAGGAACCTCGGCATCCTGCGCGGAATGCGAGACGGGTCGTCCTGACCAGGGAGCGCCGCGCTCAGCCGCTGGCGGAGTCCAAGATGCTCACCAGAAGGCCGCGCTCGGACCGATCCCGGACCTTGATGCCATACCGGGAGCGGAAGAGCAGAGCCACCAGGAGAACGGCGCCGAAGCACACCACCAGCACCGGGCCGGTGGTCACGTCCAGGGAGAAGGAGATGGCCAGCCCCCCGACGATGGCGACGGTACCGGAGAGCCACGCCAGGGCCAGCGCCCGGGCGAAGTGCCGCGTGTAGAAGAAGGCGATGACCGCCGGGATGACCAGGACGCTGAAGACCATCAGCACACCGGCGATGTGGACCGACGACGTGATGATGACGCCGAACGTCGCATAGAAGACGAAGTCCCAGGTCCTCAACCGGCGCACCCGATCGGGGGCGAAGGTGATGGCCAGCATGGTCCGCCGCATGAGGTAGTGGAAGAGCCCGATGGCCCCGTACGAGGCGGCGACCGTCGCCACCGTGGGCCACGTGACCCAGATGAGCTGTCCGGTGAGGGTCTCCCGGAGGTGCTCGGTCCCCTCCGCCGAGAAGCTCGACAGGAGGATGACCGCGGCCGACGCCACCACGAAGGTGATACCGATGAGGGCCTCCTGGGGCACGGGAGAGTCCTCGAGCCGCGTCACCGAGAAGATCCAGGCGCCGAGGAGGGTGAAGGCGAAGGAGAACGCGTAGCCCGTGGTCGACCCATGCGCCGCGCCCAGGAGGAAGGCCACCGTGCTTCCCAGGGCGGCGATCTGAGCCAGCGCGAGGTCGACGAAAATCACCTCCCTCTGGATGACGTGGAGACCGAAATACGCGTGGGTGAAGAGGATGATCATCGCCGCCGCGAAGGGCGGAAGGACTAGCTCTAGCATGGTCTCCACTCCTGGATGAGGCGCACGTGACCTCCTCGGACTCCACGAACGGGCGCCGCGCCCGCGCCGTCGCTACCCCTGCGGACCCTCTCCGGGCCGCCAGCGTTGGCGCGGGCTCAGCCCGCTGTCCATCTACTCCCCCGAGCTCATGGCGTCCACGAGCTCGGTGACCCAGACGTCGACGAGGTCGAAGTAGGAGTCGATGCCCGCTCTCGGGTTGGTCTGCATGGGCACGATGACGGCCTGGGCGTCGCCTCGGCGGGCCACGTTCTCCACCCGCCCGGGATCGAAGTAGTTTGCGGCGAAGACCACCGACAGGTCCTGGGTCCTCATCAGGTCGATGAGGCGCGCCACGTGGCGAGGCGTCGGGGAGATGCCGGGCTTCGTCTCCACGTACGCCGTGCAGTCCACGCCGAAGCGCTCCTCGAAGTACGACCAGTTCACGTGATAGCAGATCATCCGGGCTCCCCTCAGCGGCATGGCCTGCTCCAACCATCCGCCCAGGTGCTCGATGAGGGGCGTGCCCTCGTACTCGTTGGCCCGGAGGAAGGAGAAGAGATTGCCGTTCAGGGCCAGCCGCTCCAGCGTCGGGCCCTCCAGCAGCTCCACCAGGCGGGCGCCGAAGAGGTGCTCGTACGTCTCCGCCTGATAGGCGGCGAGGCCCGCGTCGAACACCGAGGCTCGGTCGGGGGCCACGCGCTTCAGTCCGGTGGTGATGTTCCTGGCGACCTGGAGGGCTCGCAGCGGATCGGTGTGGAGATGAGGATTCCCGTAGATGTGGATGTCTCCCTGGCTACGATCCGCCGCCGTCGGGATGTCCAGGAGCTCGATGCCGGTATGGGCCGTCACGTAGCCCTGTGCCCCTTCCATCACGTCGCCGTTGCCGGCCTTGTCCAGAAGCGCGGGCACCCAGAGCTCGAGATCGAGTCCCGTGGTGACGAACATGTCGGCCCGTCGAATCTCCAGGGCGTAGCTGGGCTTGGGCCGGACGAAGTGCGAGTCCTCGTTGGGATCGGCGATGGAGACCACCTCGACCTCGTCCCCGCCGACTGCCCGGGTGATGGAGGCGTAGACCGGGAGCGTCGTGACGACGCGGACCGGGGCGACTTGAGGTTGGTCCGGGGTGTCTGCGGTGCCGGCGGCCAGGGCCGCGACGGTCAATGCGATGAATGCGTTCATGGTCGTCCTCGCGTCAGTCGGATCAGTAGGTGGCGTGGCGGTGGGGGCCCATGCCGAAGGTGACCTGCAGCACGAACATGCCCGTGCTGGGCTCCGCCTCGAACTCACTCAGGAAGTCGTACTCGGCCCGAACCCGGACCCACTCGCTCTGCCACCACGTGAGCGTGGGCGAGAAGAGCCATTGGGTCACTTCGGGCTCCAGCGGGCTCTCCACGCGATCGAAGCGCCCGCCGATGAGCCAGTTGTTGGAGAGGCGGAGCTCGGCCATGGTCCAGAGCCCCGAGGCGTCTCCCGTGCCCGCGGCCAGCGGGTCCTCGCTCCCCAGGCCGTCCAGGATCATGTACCCTCCTCGGACCGTCAGCCCGGCACGCCGGGAGCGCTCGGGGGGGATCCAGTTGAAGGCCGCCTCGACGCTGTAGAGGTTGCGATCGAAGAAGGCGTCTGCGTCCTCGAAGCTCCCGTTCAGCCAGGAGCCTCCGAGCTCGAAGTCCACCGCGCTGCTGAGCTGCCAGAAGGCGTTGAGGTGGGTGAGGACGCTGGGCCGGTGCGATTCGCCGAAGAGCGTCTCGTTCTCGCTCCGCGTGACCTCGACCGTGGCCTCGTACGTCCCGGCCCCTCCACCCCCGAAGGGCGCCAGCCAGGTGACGGAGAGGCCGGACTGGGCCAGCGACTCCTCTCCCACGAAGGCGATATGGGGCAGTGAGCGGCTCTGGAAGGGGAGCGCGTGAGCGTGCCAGCGATTGAGCTTCGTCAGGCGCTGGAAGAACTTCCCGAGCTTGAGCCCGAAACCGCCGGGGAGGCTCACCCACTCGACGTAGCCCTCCTCGATCTCGAACCCCTCGCCGCCGTGGGCCTCTTCTCCTTCCGCCTCGCCCTCACCCTCCCCGGCGTGTCCGTGTCCTCCGAGCTCACCGCCGAAGGGCTCGATCTCGGGCCCGGAGCCGTGTCGGGAAATGAAAAGCGCGGCCCGGGAGAAGGGATCGAGCGACGACTGGATGGAAAGCTCGAACTCACGCCAGAAGAAGTTGTCGGCGTCGGTATCATCCGGATTCACGTGACCGAAGACGTCGGCGTTCAGGCTGATCTCCGGATTGAGACCCTGCAGCGACCGCTGCCGTCCCACGAATTGCCGATCCTCGGGCTGCTCCTCGGGATCACGCTCCGGACCGGCGGCCTCGGCCGCCGCCGCCCGAAGGCGAGCCAGGGCATCCTCTGCCTCCTCCTCCTGTCCGGCCGCCCGCAAACGCTCCACCTCTTCGCGGAGGCTGTCGACGACGGCTGCGAGCCGCGCGAGCTCTGCCTGAACGGAATCGGACGGCTCCTGGGCGGCCGTGGAAGCCGGCCGGAGTACGGGAATGAGGAAGAGGCACAGCGCCACGACGGCGCCGCGGGTCATGCGGAGAAGATTCATCTTTTCGAGCACCTCGCGAAGGGGGGCCTGGATGACGGGAGGCCGGCGACCGGGGCGGTCGCGGCCGAACCTCATGGGCTTTCGAGACGGATCGCCTCAAACCAGGGGTGGTGCTCGGGAGCGGGGCGACCCCCTGTCGGACCGGTGGGCCACGGCTTCGGCGCGGTCACGGGTCGAGACGGTGGCAAGGGCGCCCGTCGCCGGGGTATCGGCGACGTCCTCGTCGATGGGGAGGTTCTTCGCCACCTGGGTGCACACGGTGTGATCGTGACCCGAGGGACACTCACCCGGTGCGTGCTCGTTCTCGGCCACCGACTCGAACAGCTGCGGATCCTGCTCGAGCACGGGAACGGCCACACTCAGCGTCAGCAAGAGCGCGGAGATCCCCCCCACCAGGCAGGTCCGGAGTCGGTCGCGCGTCGAGTGCATCATCGCAAAGGTAGCCTATCCGAGGTCATGGAGCGGTGTCAAACGACCTCCGGGTGGTCCTCGTACCGCCGAAGTCTTATATTCGATCCCTGCATGCCGGAGGACCTATTTATTGAGCCAACACAGAAGAAGCCGGGACTGACTCCCGGGCACGACGCTAAGCCCCCGGAGAGGGGAAAGCGGTAGCGCTCGGGGAGGTTACCAAACGATTACAGACCGGGCTTCAATAAACCCCCTTCGGTATGTGTTCGAGGGCCGGTGTCGTCGCCGTTTCGGCGTAGCGACACCGGCCCTCGACGCTTTTCGGGGAGGTGCAGGCTCCGGCGGATCGAGGCGGCCACACGTGGGTAGCCGACGGTCCACCGTACTCCGCGCCCACCTTCCACCCCGCCAGCCCATGTCCGTCGTACGCGTGATCCGTCGCGCCCACTTCTGCTCGGCCCATCGACTCCACAGGGACGAATGGTCCGATGAGCGCAATCGTGAGGTCTTCGGCGATTGCTCGAACCCGAACTGGCACGGCCACAACTACGTGCTCGAGGTCACGGTGGAGGGTCCGGTGGATCCCGAGACGGGCTTCGTCATGGACCTCAAGGCCATCAAGGCCGCCATGGCCGATCGCGTCGTCCGCGACGTGGATCACAGGAACCTGAACCTGGAGGTCCCGTGGATGGACGGGATCATGCCGTCGACGGAGAACTTCGCCATGGCGATATGGGGACGGCTCGAGGACGCGCTTCCCGAAGGCGTGCGCCTCCATCGCGTCTTCCTCCGGGAGACGGAGAACAACGCGGTGGAGTATGTCGGCCCCGCGGGCTCGGAGCGCTGAGGGGCGCGACGAGACGATGGAGGGAGGCGAGCTGGCGGGCAGGACCGCTCTGGTGACGGGAGCGAGTCGCGGCATCGGGAAGGCGACGGTGCTTCGGCTGACGGAGGCGGGCGCCCGGGTCTGGGCGCTGGCGCGAAGTGGCGACGCCCTGGCGGCTCTCGAACGGGAAGCGACGCAGGAAGCCGCCCGTGATCCCCGGGCGGAATCCGGTTCCGTCGAGTCGATGATCTGCGACGTCCGGGACGACGCGGCCGTCTGGCTGGCTCTGGACGATCTGGTGGAGCGGGTCGGCGCTCCCCCCGACATCGTGGTGAACTCGGCCGGCGTATTCGGGATCGCCCGCCTGCCCGAAGAGACGGTGAACGCCTTCGACGCCCACCTGGCCGTCAATCTCCGCGCCCCCTTCCTGGTCCTCCGGGCGCTCCTGCCGGGAATGCTGGAGCGCGGCAGCGGGATTGTCGTGAACATCGGCTCCGTGGCCGGTCGGAAGGCCTTCCCGGGCAACGCGGCCTACTCGGCCTCCAAGTTCGGACTGCGTGGTCTCCATGAAGTCCTGGTCGAGGAGCTGAGCGGAACCGGGGTGCGAGCGACCCTGGTGGAGCCCTCCGCCACCGACACGAAGCTGTGGGATCGCCTCGATCCCGACGAAGACCCGGATCTTCCGTCGAGGCACGAGATGCTCGAGGCCGCCCAGGTGGCGGACGCCGTCCACTTCGCCGTGACCCGCCCCCCCGGCGTCCTCGTTCCGAAGCTCCGGCTGGAGCGGGGATGACGTGCACCAGCTCCTGACGGATCGCCAGACCAGTCCCCGGTGTGGGCCCGACTTCGGCCTCGTCCTCCTCGCCGACGAGATGGACGACCGCCGGGTGCGGGACGGTACGCTGGGATGTCCCAACTGCCGGGACGCGTTCCCCATCCGGGACGGATTCGCCGACGTGCGCGCCCCCCCGCGAGGGGAGCTCCCGGCGGGTCGGGCCACGATCCCTGCGGACGGCTCCGAGGAGGAAGCCGTTCGGCTGCAGGCTCTCCTGGACATCCGCAGGGGGCCCGGGACGGTGGTCCTGGTGGGCGGCCCGGCCGGCCTCGCTTCCCTCCTGGCCGACTCGGTCGACGAGCTCCAGGTCGTGGCCGTCGATCCAGCCGCCCGGATGTGGCGAGACCACCCGGGCGTGAGTCGGATGACGGGTTTCCCCGGGCTCCCTTTCTTCTCGCGGACGATGAGGGGCGCGGTCGTGGACGGAGCGATGGGCGGCGACGTCGTGCGCGAGGGAGCGCGGGTCGTCGCGCCGGGAGCGCGGGTGGTCGTGGTGAACGCCCCGTCGGATGCGGAGGAGATTCTCGCGGACGGGGGGCTCTCGGTGCTGGTGGCGGAGAGCGAAACGGTCGTCGCCACAAGGGGTTGAGCGTTGCGCCCTGCCCGGTCGCTCGCCTACTATTCCCCTGCTTCCCGGCGCTTCGACCGGACCTGCGTGCCGGCGACCGATCAGCCCTCGAGCCCCTGCGTGCATGGCTTTCTGGAATAAGATCCTGGGCAATGAGGACGGCAAACGGATCGACTACTACGAGGAGGGCCTGGAGCTCCTGGCCGCGAGCAAGTTCCACGAGGCCCTCACCTCGTTCCGTCTGGCGCTGAAGGAATCTCCCGGCGACACCATCGTGCTGCAGCAGATCGCCATCTGCTACACGCACATCGGGATGCTCGATGAAGCGGCGAAGACCTACCGGCACGTCCTCCAGAAGGACCCGGCCTCGCCGGGAGCCCATTACGGGCTCGCCTTCGTCCTGCTCCGCCGCGGTCACGACATCGACGAATGCATCCATCATCTGGAGGTGTTCCTGTCGCACGCGCCGGACGACGAGGAGGCCAGCGCGCACATCGATCACGCCCGCCGGACCCTCGCCGAGTTGAGGGAACGAGGGCACGAGGGTCGTCACGATCCCTCGGCGCCGGATGCCGGACGGTAATCTGCGGCAGGTCCGTCTCCAGTGGACCGGAGACGGCCTCGCCTTCCACGGTGGACCCGACGGCGGCGTCCACGTGGGCGTCGACAGTGACGGCGAACGGGGGCAGACGCCCATGGAGTCCCTCCTCATGGCGCTGGCCGGCTGTATGGCCGTCGACGTTCTGATGATCCTGGAGAAGTCCCGGGTCGTGGTCGAGGCCCTGGAGGTCGAGGCCGTGGGCCGGCGAGCGGATGCGCCTCCTCGCCGGTATGAGAGCATCGAGCTCGTGTATCGGCTCCGGGGCCCCACCGGGGAGGAGCGTCCGAAGGTCGACCGGGCCATCGAGCTCTCACGAGACCGGTACTGTTCCGTCCTGCACACGTTGGCCGACGACACGATCCTGGATATCCGTGTGGAGATGAGCTGAAGGCCGTCATGAGCGATCGCGACTACGCCGCCGACGACACGCCGGTGCCCGAATCCACCCTCGCCGAGCTCTTCTTCGAGGCGGTGGACCGGTTCGGGGACGAGGCGGCGTTCCAGCGCTTCGAGTCCGCCGAGCGTATCGTCGACATCTCGTACCGAGAGGCTCTGCGCACCGTGCGACAGGTCGCGTACGCCCTCTCGGCCCGAGGCGTGGAGCGGGGCGACCGGGTGGCGATCCTGTCGGAGAACCGGCCCGAGTGGGCCTTGGCCGACTACGCCTGCCTCTGCTCGGGCCTCGTGGTCGTGCCGATCTACCCCACCCTGACGGCCTCTCAGGTCGCGTACATCCTGGAGGATTCGGGGGCGTCGGTGGTCTTCGCCGCCGGCGCGGAGCAGGCGGGGAAGGCGCTGGCCGCCGGGAAGGAGATCTCGAAGCCGCTGACGGTGGTCACCTTCGACCGGACCTCGGTGGTGGCCACCACGCCCTGGGACCCCTTCCTGGACGGCGCCGGCGCAGGCGACCCGGACGAGTCCCGCACCGCCGCGCTCCCGGCCGAGCCCGACCAGGCCGCCACCGTGCTCTACACCTCCGGAACCACGGGGGAGCCCAAGGGCGTCATGCTGACGCACAACAACGTGGCGTCCAACGTGCGGGCCAGTCAGATGATCCTCCCCATCGGGCCCGACGACAACACCATCAGCTTTCTCCCCCTCTCGCACATCCTGCAGAGGATGGTGGACTACCTCTTCTTCTGGACGGGGTGCACCATCGGGTATCCTCGATCCCTGGATACCCTCATCATCGACCTCAAGGCGTTGAGTCCCACGGTGGTGGTCTCCGTGCCGCGCATCTACGAGAAGATCTACAACGGCGTCATGGACGCCGGTGGGGTGAAGAAGAAGCTCATCGACTGGGCGGCGGAGGTCGCGGACCGGGCCGCGGACGTGCGCTTGGCGGGCGGGGAGCCCGAAGGCCTCCTCGCCCTCCAGTACCGCGTCGCCGACGCCCTGGTCTTCTCGAAGGTGAAGAAGGCCGTCGGAGGACGGCTCCGTTTCTTCGTGAGTGGCGGCGGACCGCTGGCACCTGCCTTGAACCGCTTCTTCTACTCCATCGGCCTCACGATCCTCGAAGGCTACGGTCTCACCGAGACCAGCCCCGTCACGAACGTGAACACGGAGGAGCACTTCCGTATCGGGACGGTGGGCAAGCCCATACCCGGGACCGAGGTCCGTATCGCCCCCGACGGCGAGATCCTCGTCCGCGGCCCCCAGGTGATGAAGGGCTACTACGCGAAGCCCGAGCTGACGGCCCAGGTGATCGACGACGAGGGGTGGTTCGCCACCGGCGATATCGGTGAGATCGACGCCGATGGCTATCTCTCCATCACCGACCGGAAGAAGGACATCATCGTCACCGCCGGCGGCAAGAACGTCGCCCCGCAGCCCATGGAGAATCGACTCACCACGCACCCGCTGGTGGAGCAGGCCGTGGTCGTCGGGGACCGGAGGAAGCATCCCTCGCTGCTGGTCGTCCCGGCGTTCGGCCCTCTCGAGTCGTGGGCCGGGAGCGAGGGGATCCGGTGGTCGGATCGGGAGGAGCTCCTGAATCACCCGAAGGTGCTGGCCCACATGGAGTCCGAGCTGTTCGGGATGCTCGACGACTTCGCGTCGTACGAGCGACCGAAGAAGCTGGCCCTCCTCGACGCGGAGTTCACGGTGGACAACGGCTTCCTCACGCCGACCCTGAAGGTGAAGCGTCGGGTGGTCCATCGGGAGCTGGACGACGTCATCGACCGGTTGTACGACGAGGAAGCCGCCGACGTGACGGGCCCGTGAGACCGTGAGCGCCCCCGCCCAGGCGGTCGTCACGGCCGTCCTGACGACCGTCGCCGACCCGTCCGCGGCCCAGTCCCTCGCCCACCGTCTCGTGGAAGAGCGGCTCGCGGCGTGCGCCAACATCCTTCCTGGCGTGACCTCGGTCTTCTGGTGGGAGGGAGCGGTCCAGCGGGAATCCGAGGTGTTGGTCGTGTTCAAGACCACGGAGGCGCGCTACGCCGACCTCCGCCGTCGTCTCGAGGAGCTCCACTCCTACGACGTACCGGAGGTTCTCCGGCTCTCCGTGCCGGAGACTTCGGAGAGCTACCTGGCGTGGGTGCGGAAGGAAGTGGGGGAGTCGTGACGCCCGGGAAGGGCGAAGGGGAGGGGCGTAGGAGAAGGGGCGGTGATCCGGGCCAGGTCGAGCTGCTCCCCGATCATGCCGAGCTCGTGCTCGAGATGGAGGAGGAGCCCCGGCGGTCCGCGGGACGGGAGGAGGGTTCGGAGGGAGCCGGCTCCGAGGACGTCGAGGGAGGGGCGGACGACACCGGCGTCTCCGGAGCGGAGCCGTCGCCGGTGGACGATCGGCTCGCCCGAGGGCGGGATCTCGTCCGATCGGGCCGGGTCCGGAAGGCCATCGTGGTCTACGAGGACATCCTCGCGGAGGACCCCTCGAACCTGAAGGCGCACAACAACCTCGGAGCGCTGCTGGACGAGCTCGGCGAGCACGGGCGGGCCCTGGAGCACTTCGAGGCAGCCCTCGCCGTGGCCCCCCGGAATGTCGACGTCCTCACCAACTGCGGCGCGAGCCTCTCCGAGCTCGCCCGCTACGACGAGGCCGACGAGGTTCTCCAGAAGGCCCAGGAGCTGGCGCCCACCGACCTCCGCGCCCGCCTCAACCTGGGAATCCTCTACTTCCGGCGTGGTCTGTACGAGGAAGCGGAGGTGCGGCTCCGGTCGGTCTGCGAGGGAGAGCCCGAGACGGGCCTGGCTCATTACTACCGTGGCGAGGCGTTGAACCGTGTAGGGCGGTTCGACGAGGCTACGGAGGTCATGCAGAGGGCCGCCGAGCTGCTTCCGGACGATCCCAGGCCCTTCTACACGCTGGGTCACCTCTACGACCGGAAGTCGCTTCGGGCCGAGGCCGCGGAGATGTACCGGCACGCCCGCGACCTGCAGGCGGCGGGCGCGTGATCCGGCTCCCCTCGGGGATCGGGGCCGGATGATCCACATCCATAGGGGCTCCGCCCTGGATGTGCAGACGGAGGCGGTGCTGAGAGCCATCCGGACGGATCTGAGCCCGGTGAGCCCGGCTTCCAGGGATCTGGGTCACGCCGCGGGGTCCATCGTCGAGGAGCACCTGGGTCGCCTGGGTTCACTGCCCCTGGGTGGCGCCGTGATCACCCCGGCCGGCGATCTGGCGTGCGACTTCCTCATCCACGCCGTGGTCATGTCGGACGACGAGGCTCAGACCTCGGCGACCGTGGTGCGAGCCGTTCGGAACAGCCTGCGCAGAGCCGTGGACTGGGGGGTCGGGTCCCTGGCCCTGCCGCCCCTGGGCATCGGTGTGGGAACCACGGAGCCGGAGGACGCGGCCCGGACGCTGGTGGAAATTCTTTCCGACCATCTGCACGAAGGGACGCCGCCTGGCGAGCTGACGGTGGTGGTCTCGTCCGACTTCGAGGAATCGCTCTTCCGGCGATTGGTCCAGGACTTCGGCGGCGACGAGGCGGGCTCGTAGCGCCTCGTCCGGGCGGGCGTCCCGGGACCTTCCCTCCCCGGGCCTCCCTCGTCACCCCCGGCACGGCCGTTGCACCGGAGGGGGCGCTGGAGCAGGATGGTCGCGTGCGCCGCATCGTGGCGAGGAACCTGCTTCGAGCCGTCCCGTACGCCAATCGACGAACGCCACCCACAAGACCGGCCGACCCGCGCGCGGCGGGGCGCCGGAGAGGAGATCGATGCCGAAGCGGACGCTCGGGACGGTGATCGTCCTGATCTGGGTGGCGATGGCGGGATGGAAGGCCCGAGAGGAGTACTTCCAGCCCGAGATGGAGCGCCTCGCCGCCGCCGCCATGGGACTGGCGCCGGGCATCAACTTCTACACGTTGACCATGGGCGAGCGCACCGTGGGTCAGGCCACGTCCCGACTCGATACGCTCCCCGACGGCTTCGAGCTCGAGGATCTCATGAATCTCGAGCTGCCCGCGTTGGGGCAGACGGGCACGGCGGTGGCCCGCACGCACGTCAAGCTCAGCCCATCGCTGGTGATGGAGGCCTTCAGCTTCACCCTGGACAGCGAGGTCGGGCGCTTCGAGGCCTCGGGCGTGCTCGCTCCCGATACGACCCTGCAGGTGCGCATCGTGTCGGCCGACAGCGAGCAGACCCTCAGCTTCCGTCTTCCCCAGCCACCGGTCATGTCCAACGTCGTGCCGATCCGGGTCGCCATGGGCGAGGGCCTGGAGGTGGGCGAGACCGTGCGTCTCCCGGTCTTCGATCCGACGAGCCTCAGCACCCGCACCGTCGAGGTCGACATCCTCGAGCACGACACCCTCCTGGTCACCGACTCGGCGGCTCTGGGCCCCACCGGGCGGTGGCGTCCGGCCCGGTCCGACACCGTCCCCGCGTGGAAGATCGCCGAGACTTTCGGCGGCGTCCGCGTGGAGAGCTGGGTGGACGAGGACGGCCGGATTCTGCGTGCGGAGAGCGGACTGGGCTTCTCCATGGAGAAGACGGAGTACGAGTTGGCCCGCCAGGCTCAGGAAGATGCCCGCTTCGCCGGACCCTCGGCGGTGGACGAAGACGTCATCCTGTCCACGGCCGTCCAGAGTGACGTGGACTTCGACGACGTGGAGACCCACGACGAGCTCCGGTTCCGCCTCACCGGGGTCGACCTCCGCGGCTATCAGCTCGACGGCGGGCGCCAGGAGCTGCGCGGGGACACCCTGATCATACGGCGCGAGCGGTGGGACGCCCTCGATCCCGAGTATCGGCTTCCCTATCCGTACATGGATCTGCGGAACGCCCTGCAGCCCGAGCCCCTGATCCAGAGCGACGACCGGAGGATCGTCCGCCGAGCCAGGGAGATCACCGCGGCCAGGACCCGTTGGCGACAGAACCCGAAGGAAGTCGCCCGCCAGCTGACCACCTCGATCCATGCCATGCTGCACAAGAGCATCACCTTCTCGGTGCCCAACGCGGTCCAGGTCCTCGAGACCCTGCAGGGCGACTGCAACGAGCACACCGTCCTGTACGTGGCCATGGCGCGGGCCCTCGGTCTCCCGGCGAGAACAGCCGTAGGTCTGGTCTACGTGAACGGCGCCTTCTTCTACCACGCGTGGCCGGAGGTCTGGCTGGGGGAGTGGGTGGCGGTGGATCCCACCTTCGGTCAATACCCCGCCGACGCGTCGCACATCCGCTTCGTCGTCGGGGGCCTGGCCCAGCAGGTGGAGATCGTCCGGCTCATCGGCAACCTGAACATCGAAGTGCTGGGCGAGAAGGCTCAGTAGCGGAACCCTGTCTGGAGGAGGACCATGATGGACGCGAGGCCATCGGACGCGGCGGTCCTGGCGCCGCCGGCGGAGGAGCGTGCCCCCGGAGCGATGCTCGAGCTCAGGTCGGTCCGTAAGCGGTACGGTCGGTTCGAGGCGGTGAAGGGGCTCGACCTGACGGTCCGCCGGGGTGAGATCTTCGGTTTCCTCGGGCCCAACGGGGCGGGCAAGACGACCACGATCCGGATGGTCGCGGGGGTCCTTCGCCCCACCTCCGGCCAGGTGATCGTCGGGGGCGACGACCTGCGGTCCGCGCCGGAGCGCGCGAAGGCCCGAGTGGGGTACATCCCCGACCGGCCCTACCTCTACGACAAGCTCTCCGGAGGGGAGTTCCTCCGCTTCGTCGCCGGTCTCTGGGGCCGGGAAGGGGCGGCTGTGGAGCAGCGGGCAGACCGGCTCCTGGAGCTCTTCCAGCTCGAGCCGTGGAAGGACGAGCTCATCGAGAGCTACTCCCACGGGATGCGGCAGAAGATCCTCATCAGCTCTGCGCTCATCCACGAGCCCGAGCTCATCGTCGTCGACGAGCCGATGGTGGGGCTCGATCCCCGCTCCGCTCGCTTGCTCAAGGATCTCTTCCGCACGTTCGCCGCACACGGGGGCACCGTCTTCCTCTCTACCCACACGCTGGAGGTGGCCGAGGCCCTCTGCGATCGGATCGCCATCCTCAACACGGGCCAGGTCATCGCTCTCGGCACGATGGAGGAGCTCCGGGCCCAGTCCGAGGCGGCCGGAGGCGCTCACCTCGAGGAGATCTTCCTGAAGGTGACGGGAGGCGAAGCGATGAGCGACATCGTCGACGGCCTTCGCGAGGCGATCACGACGTGAGTCGGACGCTCACCGGCACCCGTGTGGGACTCTTCTGGTTGCTCAGACCGAAGGTCCGGACGAAGCTGAATCGGGCGAAAAGCGACGAGGGTCGCCTCTTCAAGATCCTCCTGCTGGGTGTCGTCGGCACCTTCTTCTGGGGACTGATCTTCGCGGTCATCGTCCGGATGCTCCAGTACTTCCGGGGCACGCAGGGGATCGGTGACCTCCTGGCAGCGAAGCTCCTGGGCCTGGCCTTCCTCACCTTCCTGATGATCCTGGTCCTGTCCAACGTCATCACCGCGCTCTCCACCTTCTTCCTGTCCGAGGATCTGGAGTTCGTGGTCGCGGCCCCCGTGGAGGCGGAGACGGTCTACGCCGCGCGACTCCTGGAGACCATCGTCGACTCCTCCTGGATGGTGGGACTCCTCGCGGTTCCGCTGCTGATGGCGTACGGCGTGGTCTATGCCGCCGGACCGCTCTACTACCTGCTGGCTCTCGGGACGGTGATCCCCTTCCTGATCATCCCGGCCGTGCTGGGCAGCGCCGGCACCCTGCTGCTCGTCAACATCTTCCCCGCTCGCCGGACCCGCGACCTGCTGGCGCTCGTGGGCATCTTCGCCGCAGCGGGTGTGGTCGCTCTGTTCCGCTTCCTCCGGCCGGAGCGACTCATGAGCCCGGAGGAGTTCAGCAGCCTGGTGGACTTCGTGGCGGTTCTCAGGACCCCGACATCGACCTGGTTACCCAGCGAGTGGGCGTCCGAGGCGCTCATGTCCCATCTGAACGGCGTCTTCGAGTGGTTCCCCTTCGCCTTCTTGTGGGCCACGGCGGCCATGTGCCTGGTGGTGGGCGCATGGCTCCACCGACGGTACTACGACGGGGGCTTCACCCGGGCTCAGGAGGGAGCGGAACGCAAGGAAGGCCGGGTGCGCTCCCGCCTCCTGGATCGGGCGCTGCGACGGTCTGGTCCAGGCATCCGCATGATGGTGGCCAAGGAGGTGCGGGTCTTCTTCCGGGACACGACCCAGTGGTCCCAGCTGATTCTACTTGGCGTGCTGGTGGCGGTGTACGTGTACAACATCACGGTCCTGCCCCTCTACACAGGCGAGCGGGTCTCCTTCCTTCTCATCAACGCGGTCTCGTTCCTGAACATGGGACTGGCCGGGTTCGTCGTGGCGGCCATCGCCGCGCGGTTCGTCTTCCCGGCCATGTCCGTCGAGGGTCGGATGATGTGGCTGTTGGGCTCGTCGCCGGTGGACGTCCGAAGCGTCTTCTGGTCCAAGTACTGGGTGGGAACGGTCCCGCTTCTCGTGCTGGCCGTCCCGCTGATCGTCGGCACGAACGTCGTCCTGCAGGCCTCCCCCTTCATCCTGGGCCTCACGACCGTGACCATGATCGGGATCACCTTCGCCCTCACCGCCATGGCGCTGGGGTTCGGCGCCCTGTACCCGAACTACGATACCGAGAACGTCGCCGAGATCCCCACCTCCTTCGGTGGACTCCTCTTCATGATGGCGGCCACCTCGTATCTGGCGGGCGTGGTGATCCTGGAGGCGTGGCCCGTGTACATGTATCTGAGCTCGCGCGCGGAGGGCGGTGAGGGGGAGGTGGGCGTCGTGCCCCTCTTGTTGGGCGTCGCGGGAGCCGCGATCCTGACGATCCTCGCCACCTGGCTCCCTCTTCGTCTGGGGATCAGGAAGGTGCAGTCCGTGGACTTCTGACTGTCGGAGGTGAACCGATGCTGAGCGCGATCAAGAAATTCTTCTCGTCGTCCATGGCGCCGGCGCCGGAAGCGGACCCCAGGGAGTCGGCGAAGGATCTGAGGCTGGCGGCGTGCGCCCTGCTCCTGGAGCTGGCCCACGCCGACCGGGAATTCACCGAGGACGAGCGTCAGCATCTGGAGTCGGCGGTCCGGCGGCAGTTCGGCCTGGGCGACGCAGAGGCGGCGAAGCTCCTGGAGCTCGCAGAGAAGGAGCGCGAAGAGGCGGTGGACCTCTGGCAGTTCACGAACCTCATCGCCGAGAACTACTCCACCGGCCAGAAGATGGTTCTCGCGGAGATCATGTGGGGGCTGGTGTACTCCGACGGTGATCTGGCGAGCAAGGAGGACTATCTCATGAGGAAGATCTCGAACCTCCTCCGCCTCGAGCCCGGCTACCTCACCGAGGCCCGGAAGCGGTACACCCGGACCGAAGAGGAGTCCGGGGAGGGGTGACATCCTCCGGGAACTCGGGCATATTCCGAGGCATCGAGTCTCCAACCCCAGCCTCGCACGACGATGAATCTCCTGCCTGGCGGCTACACGTTCATCCACGCGGTCTTCTGGACTGTCGTCGCCCTCGTGGCCGTCGGCACCAACGCCGTCGCCATCATCCTGATCTTCGGCTTGGGCCTCCTCGTCGTGGAGTCACTCACCGGACAGTGAGGCTCGATGGTGGTGCTTGGTAGGACCGGCGTCCCTCCTCGGGGGGCGCCGTTTTCGTTGGATCTTCCGTTCAGAGCAGGAACCTCCCCATGTCTCTGGCTCTCCTCATCCTGACCGGCGTTCTCGGACTCGCCCTGGGCATCTGGCTCGGCCTTCCGGGACGCTATACGCAGACGCCCGACGAGATCGACCGGATCATGGAAGCGGGCGGGGGGCGTCGAAGGAAGACGAAACGGGTCTTCACCCCCATGGCCTGGATCCAGAGGAATGTCTCGAGCAGCGGGCCGTCCCGGGAGCGTCGGAAGAGCCGGGGACGTCGATCGGGCTTCAAGCTCGAGTCACCCGAAGAGGAGGAGCGTTGACGGGACTCCCCCGGGGACTCCCTACTTCCCTCAGCGGATCATGGCGTCCACCAGAACGAGGGCGACGCCGATGACCGCGCCGAGGACGTAGCCCAGGCGCACGATCAGCTTGAGCTCCCGGTCCGTCACCTTGCGGACCAGCTCCTCCATCCGGGGCGTGGGGAAGTGCAGGACCTTATCCTCGACGCGTCGAGCCACGTCGATCCTCTCCACGACGGCCGGGACCTGAGTCTGGAGCCATGCCCAGATGGGGTCGGACAGAGCCGCCTCGATCCGCTCGGGTCCGTCGTCGGGAAGCCACCGGGCGGGGGTTCCGACGGGACGCTCCATGACCCGATTGGCCATGCGCCGGGCTCCGGTGTGGGCCACGTTGCGAGCCGTGTCGGTGCGTGCGGCGGTGACCATGAGCTCGGCGATCCGCTCGGGAGGCATGCCACCCAGGAGGTCCCCCCACGTCTTCGCTCCCGCCTTCTCCAGACCGACGTGGAGCTTCTCCACTAAGAACTCGTGGGTCCCCGGGTCCCGAGCCATGCCCACGACCCACCCGGTGAGGGTCTCGCGAGCCTCCACCAGGTTGGGGTCGTCCGGCTCGCCCAGGACTTCCCGGACCGGTCTCCGCAGGAAGTCGACGATGGCCTGATTCACGCCCCGGGCCATCGCCTCCTGGACCGCCGGATCCCGGAGGATCTCGGAGAGCCGCTCCGCGCCCTCCGCCTCGATGGTGTCCAACACCTTGTCGACGGTCTCCTCCGTCATCACCACGCGGGCCACGACACGCTGATGGAACTTCAGGTCGCGTAGGAACCGGTGCAGGAGGTCGTGGATGGTGGCCTCGAAGCGGGCTCGGGCCTTGGGGTCCTCCAGCAGCCCGCCGAGCCGTTCCGCTGCGAGCGGGAGGTAGCTGGCGATGGCCTTCTCGATGGAGGAGACCAGACCCAGGGGGAGGATCTCCTCGAAGGTCCTTCCCGGGGCCAGCAGCTTGTGCGAGACCCGGGCCAGGTAGTCCGACACGGCGTCGTGGAAGTCCCGGCTTCCGACGGCGTTCTGGAGCCACTCCTCCACCGCGGCCTCCAGGGCATGCTCCCGCGCCGGGGTGAGCACTCCCTCCACGGGCTCGTCCGCGATGGCATCCACCAGATCGGAAGCCCGACGAAGCATGGCCTCCTCGAAGGCCGTCGACGCCACGTACGCCTGGAGCTGATCCAGACCCCGCTCCAGCGCCTCGTCCACGAGGGCGTCGACGTCGTCGCGGACTCCGGCGGGGACCAGGTCGCGGAGGGAGCCTCGCTCGGTGTGGAGGACCTCGTCGAGGAAGTCGGCCAGGCGCTGGTCGAAGGCTCTCCGGAACTCGATGTTGGCGAAGGTGCGGGTGAGGTCTTCGGGCGTCAGGAGCCGATTGCCCACGGTACGCCCGATGGCCGACGCCAGACGAGGCTGGTTCTTCGGCACCGCGCCGTGGAGGAACCCGATCCGCCATCGACCGAGGAGCCGGGGAGGCTCGTAGGGATGGAAGAGCATCCACACCGCGACGGTGTTGGTGAGACCCCCGGCGAGAGCGCCGAAGGCGATCTTCACCACGGCGAGCAGGACCTCGTCGGTGGGCACCGCTCACCGCCGCTGGTGGACGACGATGCCGTGAACCGGGAATGTCCCATCCGCCGTGGAGAGCTCGCCCACCACCTCGTACAGCGCGCGTACGGGGAGGAGGGGCCCCGGTCCGTCGCCAGGCTGGATCTCCGCCGACAGCGCTTCCAGCGCCCCTTGCATCGAGCCGTCCGACGAAGAGACGTCCCATTCCACGGGCACGTCCCGACGCGCGGGGGGGAAGGCCTCCGTGCGGCTCCACGCGAGGCGCACCTCCGGCCACTGCACGTTCTCTTCGCCCAGGGTGCCCCATGCCCGGTACCGCGGCTCCGTCTCGCCGCCGTGCTCCTCGTCGGCGGCGAGAACGAAATGCGCCGAGTCTCCAGCAAGGAGGAAGGCCCAGTCGCCTCCGGCGGACCGGTCCCCGGCGGTGGCGCGAGCCATGTCCAGGACCCTCCCGTCGATCCGCTGGTCGGCGAGGTATGCGGATCCCTCGAGAACCTGGAAGGAGCCGCCTCGCGCGCCGGTCCACGGGGTGCCTCCCTCTCCGAGGATGATCTCCAGGCTCCGGGGCGGATCCTCGAACACGATCCCGTCGACGGCTCCTTCGTCGCTCACCAGTATGCCCAATCCGGGGTAGGGGAGGATCCGCCCCGGCGCGCGGGTCGGGGGCGTCCACCACCGCTCGGCGTAGAAACGGTCCCAGACCCCCCCTCGGGCGATCCACCCCTCCGCTTCCCGGAGCACGGAATCCGGCATCTCCGTGGTCTCCATGAGCCACGGCACGATGAAGACACTGTCCTGTTCCAGCGAGGCGAACACGAAGTTGCGCTCGTAGACGCTTTCGACGAAGTCCCCCTCCTCGACAGGCGGCATCCTGGGGTCCGACCCCTGAGAGGACGGCTCCTGGGGGTCGCCGCATCCCAGAGAGAGCAGGAGGAAGATCGAAGCGACCCGCAAGGGCTTTCCGAGACGGTCGCTCACGCCGACTCCCTGGCGCGCGCCACGCTCGCGGAGTCGAGGATCTGACCGGGCCCGGCGTTCAGCTCACGGTCGAGGGCGCGGGTGAAGCGACCGATGAGGCGTCGGCCTCGACCCCAGTCGCCGCGTTCCGTTCGCGCGGACGTGGTGGCGTCCATCCTCGTCTGACCGTTCTCGTCGAGGCCGATGGTGATGGTGACCTCGGTCTCCCTGCTCCGGAAGGGCGTACGGTGGAGGGCGTCGATCCGTCCGCTGCGATCATCGTCGAGCACGACGGTCCAGCCACGCAGCTTGCCACGGATGACCCGGAGGGAAGCCTGCCACACCCCTTCGAAGGGAATGGTGTAGGTGCGCCCCCGGAGCCGGTGGTCGTCGGCGTCCGGTGATGTCGCCGCCGTCCTCTCGGTGAGCCCCCGCAGCAAGACGTTCAATCACGGGCCTCCGGACCCAGGGCGAAACGGATGGACACCGTCGCCGTCACCGTCTGGTCTCCGGCTTCCACGGGCGTCGGCGCAGCCTGAGCCGCCTCCATCGCCACGGCCATGCCGCCTCGGAAGGTCAGGGGGCGCGGCGTCTGAGCCCCTCCGTTGACCTCCATGGGTACCCCCAGCTCGTAGCCCAGCGCCCTCGCGATGACCGTGGCCTCCGTCCGGGCATCCCGCACGGCCATGGCCATGGCCTCGTTCCGCGCGTCCCCGGTGTCCGAGGCGAAGAAGGAGATACCCGCGACGCGATTCGCTCCGGCGCCGATGGCGGTGTCGATGATCCGACCCACTGCGTTCACGTCGGACGTGGTGGCGCGCACGTTGTTCAAGGCCGTGTAGGCCACGATCTCTCGCGTCCTCCGCTCGGGATCGGCCTGGTACTCCGGGCGGAGAGAGTAGCCGAAGCTCTCCAGCTCGAGGCCCTGGACGTTCGCCTGGCGGATCGCCTGCAGGACGGCGTCCATCCGCTCGGCGTTCTGCGTCGCCGCGTCGGCGGCGTCCTGAGCCCGGGTCTCCACGGCGAAGGCCACGGTGGCCCGGTCGGGCGAGACGTCCACGCTGGCGCTTCCGTCCACCTGGATCCATCCGCGCTCCGACGCCTCCTGGGCGGCGGCCGCCATCCGTTCCGACGGGATCTCGTAGATGTGCGGCCGTTGCAGATCCTGCGGGCCCGAGGGAGCCGCCTGGCTCCCGGCCGACGGACCCGAGCACGCCGTGAGGACCAGCGCCAGAAGGGTGCTCTGTGTCGTCTTCGTCATCCTGTCTGCCTCCGTCCTTCGGATACCGGAACCCTTCGAGGTCCCATGTCGCCGGGATCGGAGGGTCGCTGCCTTAGCCTCGACCCCGGAACCGGTTATAGTGTGGCGCGCTCCGTCCCTCGTCGCCACAACTCCGCGAAAAAGATGAAAGCCGTCATCCCCCTGGCCGGGAAGGGCACCCGGCTTCGCCCTCAGACCCATCATACGCCGAAGCCCCTCCTCAAGGTCGCCGGCAAACCGGTCCTCGCCTACATCCTGGACGACCTCGTCGCGCTGGGGGTCCGGGAGATCGTCTTCATCGTCGGTCATCTCCGGGACGAGATCGAGGCGTGGATCGCCCGGGAGTATCCCGACCTGACGGGGCATTACGTCGTGCAGGAAGTGCAGGACGGCACCGCGGGCGCCATCGCCCTCGCCGAACCGTACGTGGACGAGGAGCTCCTCGTGATCTTCGCCGACGCCGTCCTGGAGGTGGACTACGGGTTGACCCGGACGTTGGACCGGGAATACGGCGCCCTGATCTGGGCGAAGGAGGTGGAGGACTACCAGCGGTACGGGGTCATCGTCACCAACGACGACGGGACGATGCAGCGAATCGTGGAGAAGCCCAGGGAACCCGTGTCCAAACTCGCGAACATCGGCCTCTACTACATCCGGGATCACGAGCTCCTCTTCGAAGGCGTCCGCCATACGCTGGAGAGCGAGCCCGGGCCCTCGGGGGAGTTCTACCTCACCGACGCCTTCCAATACATGGTCGACCAGGGGAGCCGGATCGTCACCGCACCCGTCGAGGGATGGTGGGACGCGGGAAAGCCGGAGACGCTTCTGGAGACCAACGAGCATCTCCTCCGGACCCGGCGCGGTGGGGTGGACCCCGAGGCCCGCGTCGAGGGCGCCGATATCGTGGCGCCGGTGAGGATCGAGGCGGGGGTCGAGATCCGGGGGGGCTCCATCGGGCCCAACGTGACCCTGGAGGGGGGCGTCTCCGCCCACGACTGCGAGATCCGCGACGCGGTCGTGGGGCCCCATGCGCGACTGCGCTCGGTGCGTCTCCACGATTCCCTGGTCGGATCCCACGCGGAGGTCGCGCGTTTTTCGGGAAGCGCACTCCTGGCGGACCATACCGTGATCGAGGGAGACGGCTGACGCTAGCCGTCTGCGACTCCCGCTGCGGCCAGGAGCGTATAGAGGGCGCGGACGATCCCGTCGGGCCCGCCCTCGTTTCGATACCATTCGTCGGTGGTGTGTGCCTTCCCCGCGTCACCCCCTCCTCCCAGCGTGATGGCCGGGATGTTCCGTGTCATGGGGATGTTGGCGTCCGTGGAGGAGATGGTGGTGCACGGCTCGTACCCCAGGAGCCGCGTGGCCGCCATCGCCGCCTGGACCAGCTCCGAGTTCTCGTCCGTGCGCCCGCCGGGCCGGTCTCCGATGACGTCGATCTGGAACTCGAGATCCTCCTCCTTCTGCTGAGCCTCGGTGACCGCGCCGCGGATCTCCCCGGCCAGGGCCTCCAGCCGCCCCTGGCTCGTGGAGCGCGCGTCGATCTCCATCCACGCTTCCTGGGGAATGGCGTTGATGCTCTTCCCTCCTCCCAGGCGGGCGACGGTGAGGGTCGTCTTGGGCTCCCGCTCCAGCTTCAGCCCGGCCATTCGTGAGGCCAGCTCGGCCAGAGCGTGGGCCGGATTCGGGGTCCCCCAGTCCGTCCAGGAGTGGCCTCCGGGGCCGAAGATCGTGACGCGGAACCGGCGCGATCCGAGGCCCTCGGTGACGATCCGCTCCATGCCCGCCCCGTCCAACGAGATGAAGCCCCGGGCCTGGCGAGCGGCCCCGGTGGGCCCGAAAAGCTCCTTCACCCCTCGCAGGTCACCCGCTCCTTCCTCTCCGACGGTGGCCACGAAGAGGAGAGGGGCCGATGTCCGCAGATCCGCCGCTGCCATGGCGCGCGCCAGCGCCACCAGACAGGCCAGACCCCGCCCGTCGTCGGAGATGCCCGGACCGTAGAGGACGTCGCCCTCGCGGCGGACGGTCAGGTCGGTCTCCGGCGGGAAGACGGTGTCCAGGTGGGCGGAGACGACCAGGGGCGGCCCCTCGTCCGCGCCCGCCCGCTTCGCGACCACGTTGCCCACGGCATCGACGGCGACATCGGACAGGCCCGCGGCCTCCAAAAGGCCGGCGACCGCGGCTCCCCTGCGTCGCTCCTGAAAGGGGGGCGCCGGGATCTCGGTGATCCGGATCTGGAGGGCGACGGTGGCCTCGTCACGGTCGCGGAGGAATGTGGCGGCCGTCGTCACGTCCGGTCGCTCCGAAAGGGTCCGGAGGCCCTGATCCATGTTCGTCACCCCGGGTCCTTGTGGCATCGCCACCCTCACTCTCATCCACGATCCGTTACGCCGAGCCGCCCCCCGAGCTCGCACCGTCGTCATGAGTTACGGGCCCGTTACAGGTGAGGCCCTGGGCCGTTACGAACCGCCGGTAACGTTGAATCACATGAAAAGGGAGCGCGGGGCTCCTTCATGCAATCGGTTCCACGTCCAACGAACGGAAGGAGCAATGGACAACCTACGAAAGCGACGCGGCGGCGTCGCGGTCATGCTGGCCCTCCTGGGCTTCATGGCCGGTTCCGCGGCCGCTCAGGAGACCGGTCGGATCGTCGGCCGGGTCCTGGACGCGGAGACGGGGCAGGCCCTCTCCAGCGTCCAGGTCTACATATCGGACGGCTCGTACGGAGCCCTCACATCGCTGGACGGGCGCTACGTCATCCGTAGCGTCCCGGCCGGCACCTACGACGTCACCGCCCAGAACATCGGCTACGGAACGAAGACGGTGACCGGCGTGACCGTGTCGGGCGGGCAGTCGACCGAGCTCGACATCACCCTGACCTCGCAGGCGGTGCAGCTGGAGGAGCTGGTCATCACGTCCGAGGCCCAGCGCGGCTCGACGACGGCCCTCCTGACCGAGCGGAAGCTCTCGGCGGTGGTCTCCGACGGGATCGGGGCGGATCAGATCTCGCGCTCTCCCGACGGCGACGCCGCCGCGGCGCTCAAGAGGGTTCCGGGCCTCTCCGTGGTGGACGGGAAGTACGCGTACGTCCGGGGGCTCGGCGAACGGTACAGCGCGACCACGCTCAACGGCGCCCCCCTCGCCTCACCGGAGCCCGACAAGAAGGTGATCCCGCTGGACCTGATCCCGTCGGATCTGCTCCAGAGCATCGTCACCTCGAAGAGCTACTCTCCGGATCAGCCCGGAGACTACGCCGGGGGACTGGTCCAGCTCGAGACGAGGGACTTTCCCTCGAACCGCATCTTCAACATCGGCGTCTCCGCCGGCTGGAACTCGGTGGCGACCCGGGCCACGGGTCTCGGGTACGCGGGAGGGGATCTCGACTTCCTGGGATTCGACGACGGCAGTCGAGGCTTGCCGGGGCTTATCCCCTCGGATCTCGCCGTCACTCGCTCCAACTTCTCCGACACACAGCTCGAGGCCATGGGTGAGGCCTTCGGAGGCGACTGGGGGCCGACACCACGCAAGCTGCCCTTCAACGGGGGTCTGGGGCTCTCGTACGGTGACGACTTCAACCTCGGCGAGAGCCAGCGGGCGGGCTTCATCGCCTCGGTGAACTACTCGGCCGACCAGAGCCTGCGGGCCAATTCCATCGAGCGCGTCTTCGCGGCCTCCGGCGTGGACGACCCCGAGGTGGATTACCGAGGCACCGTCGCCGAGCAGGCCGTGACGGTGGGAGGGCTTCTCAACTTCACGTATCAGCCCCGACCGACGGACCAGGTCAAGTTGGCCACGGTCTACAACCACCAGTCCTCCGACGTGGCCCGGATCTACGAGGGCTTCAACCTCGATTCGAGCACCGATCAGTGGAACTCACAGCTGCAGTACCTCGAGCAGACGCTGGTCAACGGCCAGCTCGAGGGTGAGCACCTCCTCGGTTTCCTCGCCGACGCCACGCTGTCCTGGCGCGGCGCCCTGACCCGCGCGTCTCGTTACGAGCCTAGCACGCGAGAGGCCCTCTACCAGGAGTTCGACGGAGACTACATCTGGGACGACTTCATCCAGAGCGGGTCGGTCTTCCACCAGGACATGGTCGACGACGGCTGGAGCGCGGGAGGTGCCCTGAAGCTGCCCTTCGAGCTCGGGGACACGCCGGGCTCGTTCTCCGTGGGCGGAAGCACCGACCGGAAGGACCGGACGGCGTTCACGCGCCGCTTCCGCTTCCGCCCCCGGGGTGACCTCATCGACAGCGAGGCGAGGATGCTCGGTCCGAACGAGCTCTTCACCGACCAATACATCGATCCCGACGGCTTCGTGATCCAGGAAGCCACGTTCCGCACCGACAACTACGATGCGCAGCAGGAGGTCGATGCCGGCTACGCGATGCTCGACATGGAGGTCGTGGACGGCCTCCGGGTATCCGGTGGTGCGCGCGTGGAGCAGTCGCTCCAGACCGTGAGCCCGAAGGACCTCTGGGATGTCGGAGGACTCGATCCCGTCGAGGGAGCGGAGCGCGAATCCACCGATGTGCTGCCGGCGTTGAATGTGACGGTTCAACTCAGCGAGACGATGAATCTCCGCGCCAGCGCGTCCCGGACCCTGGCTCGGGCGCAGCTCCGCGAGCTGGCTCCCTTCTCCTTCGCCGACTATGCCGGCGGGTATCTGGTGATCGGCAACCCCAGCTTGTCCAGGTCGCGCATCGACAACTATGACCTGCGCTACGAGTGGTTCGGCGGGCCGCAGACGGTCTTCGCCGTGAGCACCTTCTACAAGAAGTTCGACGATCCCATCGAGGTCTCCGTGCTTCCGAGCTCGGAGCTCCTGAAGACCTGGGTCAACGCGGACGGTGCCGACAACTACGGCGTGGAGCTCGAGGTCCGCTCGGATCTGGGCTTCCTCTCGGGCGGCCTGGAGAGCCTGTCGGTGAACGGGAATCTCACGCTCGTCCAGTCGGAGGTCACGAACGGGTCGAGCATCCGGGTCTATCTGCCGGGCACCGGCGAGACCGATCTCGCCGTGGTCTCCACCAATCGGGCGCTACAGGGCCAGTCGCCCTACGTGGCCAATGCGGGTCTCACGTGGGCGCCGCTGGACGGCGGCCTGACGGCCACCGTCCTCTTCAACCGCTTCGGTCGTCGCATCGACGCCGTCGGCGGTCAGGCCACGCCGGACATCTACGAAGAAGCCAGGAGCCAGCTCGACGCCGTCGTCGAGTGGCCCATCCGCGGGGGCTGGAGGGCGAAGCTCTCCGCATCCCGACTCATCGGGAATGAAGTCGAGTTCACCCAGGGAGGCGGGCTACTCAGATCCTACGATCTGGGCCGTTCCGTCTCGCTCGGGGTCAGTTGGGGCATCGGACGGTGACCATCCGTCGGATGCCCACCTGCTCCGCCGCATAGGATGGCGGGGCGCACAGGTGGGCCGCGAGAGGCGCGGCCCGAAAACAGCATTCCTCCACAGGAGACGACGAAGATGTTTTCAAGAGGCCGTTTGATCCCTCTCATGGCCGCCCTGGCGGTTTCCGTCGCCGCGTGTAGCGACGACGACAACGGAGGCACGAACGTTCAGGATCCTCCGGCACAACCGACCGGCGTCGCCGTAGCCGAAGGCGATGGGGTGCTGGTCGTGAGCTGGACCGCCGTCAGCGGCGCCACGGCCTACGACGTCCAGCGTCAGGAGGCCGTCGGTGGCGCGTCCTTCAGCGACATCGCGATGGACGTCACCGAGACGACCTACACCGACGCCACCGCGGTCGAGGGCACGACGTACAACTACCGCGTCATCGCCAAGAACGTGAATGGGAGCTCGACTCCGAGTGATCCGGCGCCCGGGCTTCTGGACCCCAACACCCAGGTCCTGAGTGGCACCATCAATTCGGATGTCACCTTGGACGCCAACCTCACCTATACGATCACGGGGATCGTGACCGTCGAGGACGGTGCCTCGCTCACCATCCCGGCAGGGACGCTCCTCCTCGGCAGCACCGCGGTGCAGCCGTCCGCGCTCATGGTCCGCACCGGAGGACAGATCTTCTCCAATGGCACCGTCGACGACCCGGTGGTCTTCACCTCCGCCGCACCCGAGGGCTCGCGCGAGCGTGGAGACTGGGGCGGCGTCGTCATCAACGGGCTCTCCATCTGCAACTTCCCTGCCGACGAGTGCGTGGGCGAAGGCGCGTCGGGACCGTACGGTGGCAATCAGCTCGACGACGACAGCGGGTCGATGACCTACACGCGGGTCGAGTTCGCCGGATACGAGGTCTCTTTCGGCAACGAGCTCAACGCCCTCACGCTCAACGGCGTCGGCTCCGGCACCACGCTCGAGGCCATTCAGACCCACTACGGGTCGGACGACGGCTTCGAGTTCTTCGGCGGTACCGTAGATCTGAAATGGGCCATCGCCACGGGGATCTCCGACGACTCGTTCGACTACTCCACGGGCTGGCAGGGCCGCGGGCAGTTCTGGATCGCCCAGCAGGATCCCGACGATGCTGACAACGGCTTCGAGGTGGACGGCAACGAGGACAACTTCGACGCCACGCCCCTCACCGATCCGATCATCTACAACGTCACCCTCGTCGGTAAAGGTGTGGATGGAGTGGGTGGCACCGCGGGTGAGTCCGTGGACGGCCTCCGTCTACGGCGGGGAACCGGTGGCGACATCTTCAACGCCATCGTCATCGGCTTCGGCACCTCCGGCGTGGACGTCGACAACATCGAGACCGTCGGCCGTTACACGGTCCAGAACTCGATCATCGCGCTGAACGCCGCCAACATCAAACCGGCCGACGACGAGGGCGACACGGTGGCCTACCAGGACAGCGTTTCGACCGTAACCGCCTGGAACAACATCGTGGGCACTGATCCGCTTCTGACCGACCCCTTCAACCGGACGGCGCCGGACTTCCGTCCGGGCGCCGGTTCGCCCGCTCTGGTCACCGAGGGCAACGGGGCCACGCCCCCCGCCGACGGGTTCTTCGACGTGACCGCCACCTACATCGGCGCCGTCGATCCCGACGCGGCGACCCAGTGGTTCGAGGGTTGGACCACCCTCGCCCAGAACTGAACCCGGAGAGACGAGAGGATTCGCCGGTGGCTCCCGTGCTTCACCATACCCGCGCTTCCTGCACCGCTCGGCGGTTCGCAGAGGAGTTGTGCGGGGGCGCCGGCACCTCCTCGTCCCTGAGCAGCAACAGCCCGCTGGAGAATCGGAGCGGCCGGGGTCGGCGAGAGTCGGCCGCGGGTGCTTCCGACGCCACCGCGAGTGGCTCACGCCGTCCAGGCGTGGGCCTCGTTCATCGAGTTGCCCTCGCCATCGCGCTCTCCGTGGCGTCGGTCGGATGCAGCTCTGCGGCAGGCAGCTCCGACGGGGTGGTTGAGTCGCTCGGGCTCGCCGACGCGCAGCCGACCATGGAGGCCCTGGGTCGCCACGTTCTCGACGCGCTCGCTCGTCAGGACGAGTCGGCCCTGGAGGCGGTTCGCGTGACCGAGCGGGAGCACAACGAGATCATCTGGCCGGAGCTTCCTGCGTCGGCCCCGGAGATCAACTTCCCCGTGGACTACGCATGGACGAACATCCGGAACCGGAACCGACGCGCGTTGACGCGCATGTTGCCCATCTTCGCGGATCGTACCTTCGGCTTTCAGGGAGTGGAGTGCCGGGGCCCCACAGAGAGGTTCGAGAGCTTCTCCGTCCAGACCGACTGCTACGTGCTGTTCGTGGTGGGCGACGCGCCGGAGGTCTGGGAGATCCAGGCCTTCAAGGATGTCCTGGTGCGCGGAGGTGGATACAAGATCTTCCGTTACTACGACGAGGAGCCCCGGCCCCATCGTGGCGACCGAGCGCCGTGACCCCGGGGCTTCTCGGCCGTTCAGAGGTCAGGAGTCGCCTAGAACCGTCGGTACGCCAATGGTGATTTCACTCTGCGCGCAGGGTATCTTAACGGGTGGGCTCACGCGACTCGGTGGTAGAAGCAGGGAGCATGGACGAGCAGACGCTCATCTACGACTGGAACGAGGTGGACGGGACCTTCGACTGGTCGAAGGTCGGACGGGTGGAGCTCGACGACGAGACACTCCGCGACGGGCTGCAGAATCCCTCCGTGGTGGATCCGCCCATCCAGGACAAGATCCGACTTCTCCACTACATGGATCAGCTGGGGGTCCATACGGCCGATATCGGACTGCCGGGGGCGGGCCCCCGGGCGGTGGAGGCGGTGACGGCGCTGGCCCGGGAGATGGTGGACGCGGGTCTTTCCATTCGACCCAACTGCGCGGCCCGGACGGTGGTGGCCGACGTGGAGCCCATTGCCGAGATCAGCCAGAACGTGGGCATCGCCATCGAGGCGTGCACCTTCATCGGCAGCTCTCCCATACGCCAGTACGCCGAGGACTGGACGCTCTCCAAGATGCTTCGCGTCACCGAGGAGGCGGTGTCCTTCGCGGTGGGGGAAGGGCTGCCCGTGCTCATGGTGACGGAGGACACGACGCGAGCCCATCCCGACGTGCTCAAGCAGATCTATGGCACGGCCATCCGTTGCGGCGCCCGTCGGATCTGCATCGCCGACACGGTGGGGCACGCCACGCCGGAGGGGACGGAGGCGCTCGTGCGTTTCGTCCTGGAGGAGATCGTGGAGCCCTCGGGGGAGGACGTGGGGGTGGATTGGCACGGCCACCGGGACCGGGGCTTCGGGCTGGCCAACGCCATGGCGGCGATACGGGCCGGGGCCACCCGGATCCACGGGACGGCGCTCGGTATCGGAGAGCGGTCCGGGAACACGGAGATGGACCTCCTGCTGGTGAACCTGAAGCTGCTCGGGATCCACGACGCGGATCTGACCGTCCTCGCCGACTACACCCACTTGACGGCGGAGGCTTGCCAGGTACCGCTGGTCCACTCGTATCCGGTGATGGGGAAGGACGCCTTCCGCACCGCCACGGGTGTCCACGCGGCGGCGATCGTGAAGGCCGAGGCGAAGGGCGACGCGTGGCTCGCCGACCGCATCTACTCGTCGGTCCCGGCCTCCATGGTGGGGCGTTCACAGACCATCGAGATCGGACCGATGTCGGGCCTCTCCAACGTCCGTTACTGGCTTCGGGAACGGGGATACGATCCCGAGGACGAGGAGCTGACCGGGCGGATCTTCCGGGCGGCCAAACAGACGGACCACACCCTCAGCGAAGGAGAGCTGGAAGCCCTCTGCAGGAGCGGCTGACCATCCTCGATGGCGCGGTCGACGCGAGTCGGACCGGCCGGGAGGTCGGGGGGCGTTGACCAAGCTTGCTCAGGAGATCATGGAAGCGACCAACTCCTCGACCGTGCCCCGGGTCCTCGTCGTCGAGGACGAGCCCGACATCGCGGCGCTGATCGCCTACCAGCTCACCCGGGAGGGTTTTCGGGTGGAGACGACGGGGACGGGCACCGGTGCCCTCGATGCCGTGGACCGGGAGATCCCCGAT
The DNA here is from genome assembly GCA_033722275.1 of Longimicrobiales bacterium. Lineage (GTDB taxonomy): Bacteria > Gemmatimonadota > Gemmatimonadetes > Longimicrobiales > Gaopeijiaceae > UBA2589. Next base: position 39,450 of record JAWVZK010000001.1, read on the forward strand.
CTCGTGATCCTGGACCGGATGCTGCCGGGACTCAGCGGCGACGAGATCCTGGAGCGCCTCCGGGCCGATCCGGCGACGGCGAACGTTCCGGTCCTGGTGCTCACCGCCAAGCGGGAGCAGGAGGATCGCATCGAAGGCCTGGAGCTCGGAGCCGACGATTACCTCACCAAGCCCTTCAGCCCCAGGGAGCTCGCGCTGCGAGCTCAGGCGATCCTCCGCCGGGTTCAGGAGGCGGGGATCGTCGGTGGAGGACGCGTGCTCAAGGCGGGCCCCATCCGACTCGACACCGAAGCCCACCGCACGTCCATCGACGGGGAGGAGCTCTCTCTGACGCCCACCGAGTTCCGCCTCCTTCAGGCGTTGATGGAGCGCCGGGGCCGCACCCAGAGCCGGACGCAGCTGCTGGAAAAAGCGTGGGACGTGGAGTCCGGCGTCTCCGACAGGATCCAGACGCGAACCGTCGACATGCATGTCCGCCGGCTTCGGGCGAAGCTCGGTGAGATGGGGGACTGGATCGAGACCGTACGCGGGTTCGGGTACCGCCTGAAGGTCCCCGAAAGCTCGGGATAGGACGCCCGGCCCACGGTGCCCCGCTCGGGCACGGACGGTGATGATGCCCCTGCGGTTGCGGGTCCACCATCCGCTCTTCGCCGGCTTCGTAGCGGTGATCGGGTTCCTGGTGGCCATCATCGTGCCCCTGGTGGGGAGGGGCCTCAGGGGAGAGCTGTACGACCTCCACCAGAACCAGTTGGAGCGCCAGCTCGACCTCGCCGAGGCGCTCGTCGACGCCTCACCCTCGACCGACGCCGATTCCCTCGCGCGCCTCATCACCGCTCGGGTGGAGAACCGTGTCACGTTCATCGACCTGGAGGGCAGGGTTCTCGGCGACTCCTTCGTCGAGCCCGCGCGGTTGCCGGAGGTCGAGAACCATATCGGTCGGCCGGAGGTCCAGGGAGTGCTCGGCGGGGCGTCGAAGAGCTTCGCTCGGCGGACAAGCGCGACCGTGGGCCTTCCCCTCCTCTATGGCGCGCGGATGGCCACGCTGGGTGGGGAGCCGATCATCCTCCGCATCGCCACGCCGCTGACGAGCATCGAGGCCGCCGTCGACGGGGTCCAACGGACCGTGGCCCTCATCGGGCTTCTGACGCTTCTCCTCGCCCTCCTGGGTGCGTACGGGCTCAGCAAGCTCTTCACGCGACCCCTAGTCGCTCTGGCGGAGCGAGCGGGGGAGCTGGCCCAGGGAGACGTCACGTCCGACGTCCCCCTGGGGCGGGTGGCCGAGCTCCAGGATCTGGCGCGGGCCTTCAACCGCCTCACCGACGAGCTGCAGACCCGTCTCTCGGAGCTGGCCCGGGAGCGCGACGAGATGCAAACGCTCATCGACTGCATGGCCGAAGGCGTCATCGCCCTCACCGAGGACGCGCGGCTGCTCCGGATGAACCGGGCGGCTCGAGCCCTCCTGGAGCTGGATCCGGTGCCGGCGTTCGCGCCGGTGAGCTCGGTGGTGCGCGACGAGGCCCTGCGCAAAGCGTTGGAGCGAAGCGTCACCGTCGAGGGGCAGGCCGCCGAGATCGAGATGGGCGGACGGCACGTGCTTCTGGCGTCGCGTGCCCTCGACTCCGGGGGGGCCGTGACCACGCTCCTCGACATCACCGAGGTACGACACCTGGAGCAGGTCCGTCGTGATTTCGTGGCCAACGCCTCCCATGAGTTGAAGACCCCCCTCACCTCGATCCGGGGCTTCGCGGAGACCCTCACCGAAGCCGACCCTCCGGACCACCTCCGGAAGCAGTTTCTCGAGTCCATCCGGCTCAACACGCTTCGCCTCCAACGTCTGGTGGACGATCTCCTGGATCTCTCCCGCCTGGAATCGGGGGGGTGGGCGGCTGCCGAAGAGCCGGTGGTGCTTTCGGAAGCCGTGGCCGAGGGCTGGGACCTCGTGGAGTGCCCGGCCGGATCGGAGCGTACCTTCACCGTGGAGGGCGAGGCTCTCGTGCTGGGAGACCGCGCGGGCCTCGTTCAGATCTTCCGGAATCTCCTGGAGAACGCCGTGCGTCACACGTCGCCGTCGGGGACGATCCGGGTGACCATACGGACCGACGAAGGCGAGGGGACGGCTCATGTCGGCGTCTCCGACGACGGAGAGGGAATCCCCCTCAAGTCGTTGCCCCGGATCTTCGAGCGCTTCTATCGGGCCGACTCCTCCCGCGCTCGCGACGTCGGAGGGACGGGCCTGGGCCTGGCCATCGTCAAGCATCTGGTGGGCGCCATGGGCGGAGAGATCGACGCGGACAGTACGCTGGGCGTGGGCACCACCATCCGGTTCACCCTGCCTCTGGCCGGTCCGTCGTGACGAGCCGGAGAGAGGAGGATACCGGGCCGGCTGTGGTCACGTAGCCTGGGTGCGCGGGCCGAACAACCCCGTCGCAGGAGGCGGGCGTGTTACGATTACGTTACCGGATTGTCGCCAAATCTTCGCTGATTCGATGTAGGGTTCGGAGCCTTGCCAAGCACATCCATCCAGCCGTAGGTACTTCCATGACGCAACGCTCTTCCCGCTTCGCCGTGAGCTGTACGGCGCTCCTGCTCGTCGCGGCTTGCGGCGGGGACGCCGGCGACGGCTCCGGCACGCTGAGTGGCTCGGTCCGGATCGACGGGTCGAGCACGGTCTTTCCCATTGCCGAAGCCGTGGCCGAGGAGTTCCAGATCGCCCACCCGAACGTGCGGGTCACGGTGGGCGTGTCCGGTTCGGGTGGCGGCTTCGAGCGGTTCTGCAACGGGGAGATCGATCTGTCGAACGCGTCCCGCGAGATCCGGGAGGGTGAGATCGAGGAGTGCGAGGCCGCGGGGATCGAATTCACCGAGGTCTCCGTGGCCTGGGACGGTCTGTCCGTCATCGTGAACCCCGAGAACGACTTCGTCGAGTGCCTGACGACCGACGAGCTGCGACGGATCTGGCAGCCGGAAAGCAGCGTGGAGACGTGGAGCGACGTACGGCCCGAATGGCCGGACGAGGAGATCCAGCTCTACGGACCCGGAACCGATTCGGGAACCTTCGACTACTTCACCGAAGCCATCGTCGGCGAGAGCGGGGCCAGCCGGCCCGACTTCCAGGCGTCCGAAGACGACAACATCCTCGTTCAGGGGGTGGCCGGTGATCGCTACGCCCTCGGCTACTTCGGCTATGCCTACTACGCGGAGAACCAGGACCGGCTGAAGCTCGTGGGCATCGACGACGGCAACGGCTGTGTCCGCCCCTCGGACCAGACCATCGAGGATCGCACGTACACCCCCCTCGCACGTCCTCTCTACGTGTACGTGAAGCACTCCGCGCTCGAGCGACCGGAAGTGATGGAATACGTCGAGTTCATGCTCGAGGAAGCCGCGGAGCTGGTCCCGGCCACGGGGTACCACCCGCTGACGGAAGCCCAATACCAGGAGAGCCTGGCTCTGATCTCCCAGGTCTCCGGCGGTGGTGCGGGATAACGTCCAGATGAGTCAGAGCGACGAAGGGGCGGACGGCGACGAGCCGGTCGCCCCTTCCGTCGTGTCCCAGCTCGGGCTCCGGAAGGACCGGAGCCGGAAGGAGCGGCTCATCGCCGGCCTGCTCTTCGCGTGCGCCGCCGTCTCCACGCTCGTGACGGTGGGTGTGGTCGCGGTGCTCCTGGGGGAGACCGTGATGTTCTTCTCGCAGGTATCGCCCGTCGAGTTCTTCACCGGGACCGAATGGACGCCCAACTTCCGGGACCAGAACTTCGGGATTCTCCCCCTCCTGGCCGGCTCGTTCATGGTGGCGGTGGGCTCCGCCGTCATCGCGCTCCCCGTGGGACTGATGACGGCCATATTCCTCAGCGAGTACGCCGGGTCGCGACTCCAGGGCGTCCTCAAGCCGATCCTCGAGATCCTGGCCGGGATCCCCACCGTCGTCTATGGCTACTTCGCGCTCACGTTCATCACGCCCCTTCTGCGGCATTTCTTCCCCGGCACCGACGTGTTCAACGCCGCGTCGGCGAGCATCGTCGTGGGGATCATGATCATCCCCACCGTCTCGTCCCTCTCCGAGGATGCGCTCCGGGCGGTGCCCAACGCCCTGCGCGAGGGGGCCTACGGCCTGGGGGCGACGAAGTTGGAGGTGTCCACCCGGGTCGTGGTCCCCGCGGCCCTCTCGGGGATCCTCGCCTCCTTCATCCTGGCCATCTCCAGGGCCATCGGGGAGACCATGGCCGTGACCATCGCCGCCGGGAATCTCCCGAACCTCACGCTGAATCCGCTGGAGTCCATCCAGACCATGACGGCGTACATCGTCTCCGTGAGCCTGGGGGACACGCCACAGGGCACCATCGCCTACCAGACGCTCTTCGCCGTCGGGATGACGCTCTTCGTCATCACCCTGGCGATGAACATCCTCAGCCAGTGGGTTCTGTCCCGGTTCCGGGAGGAGTACCAGTGAGCGGCGCACCCCCGCCCCTGGGGGAAGGGCGATCGGCGTTCCATACGCGGAGGCGTCTGAAGGGGGTCGTCTTCGCCACCCTCTGCGGCGTTGCCACCCTCGTGGGCGTCGTGTCGCTGGCGGTCCTTCTGGTCGACGTCGTCATCGACGGGCTCGGCGAGCTCGATACCGCGTTCCTGACCAGCTTCGCCTCCCGCTTCCCCGAGCGAGCCGGGATCAAGGCCGGCCTGGTGGGATCGATCTGGATCCTGGTCCTCACGGCGCTCTTCTCCTTCCCGGTCTCGGTGGCGGCGGCCATCTACCTCGAGGAGTACGCCCGGCGCGGCTGGCTGAGTCGGGCCATCCAGACCAACATCGCGAACCTCGCCGGCGTACCCTCCATCGTGTACGGCATCCTCGGACTGGCCCTCTTCGTCCGGGCCCTCGGCTTCGAACGCAGCGTCCTCTCCGGAGCGTTGACGCTTTCGCTGCTCATCATGCCGGTCATCATCATCGCCGCCCAGGAGGCGATCCGCGCGGTCCCGCCGACGATCCGGGAAGCCGCCTACGGGCTCGGTGCGACCAGGTGGCAGGTCGTGAGCCGTCAGGTCCTGCCCATGGCGCTGCCCGGGATCCTGACCGGAACGATCCTCGCTCTCTCCCGGGCGGTGGGAGAGACGGCGCCCCTGATCATGGTCGGAGCCGTCGGCTTCATCGCCTTCACCCCCGAGGGCCCCATGGACCCGTTCACCGTGATGCCGCTGCAGATCTATCAGTGGGTCTCTCGCCCCCAGGACGAGTTTCGAGCCCTGGCGGCGGCGGGCATCATCGTGCTCCTCGTCCTGCTGCTCACGATGAACGCCGTCGCCATCGTACTTCGGAACCGCTACAGCACCCGCATCTGACCCCATGTCGACCACGTACGGCGTACAGATCGGCGCCCAGGGACCGGCCCTGGAAGCCCGGAACGTATCGGTCTTCTACGACGAGAAGCAGGCCATCGACACGGTCTCCCTGTCCGTGCCCGAGCGACAGGTCGTGGCCCTCATCGGTCCGTCCGGCTGCGGGAAGAGCACCCTCCTCCGCTGCTTCAACCGGATGAACGACCTGGTGGCCAGTGCCCGGGTGCAAGGAGACATCGAGTTCCACGGACACAACCTCTACGCCCCGGACGTGGACCCGGTGGAGGTGCGTCGCCGGATCGGCATGGTCTTCCAGAAGCCCAACCCCTTTCCCAAGTCCATCTACGAGAACGTGGCGTTCGGGCCGCGCATCAACGGATTCAAGGGAGACCTGGACGGGCTGGTGGAGCAGTCCCTGCGCCAGGCCGCGCTCTGGGACGAGGTCAACGACCGTCTCGACGATTCGGCCTACGCCCTGTCGGGAGGCCAACAGCAGAGACTCTGCATCGCGCGGACGCTGGCGGTGAAGCCCGAGCTGGTGCTCATGGACGAGCCGGCGTCCGCCCTCGACCCCATCGCCACCCAGCGGATCGAGGAGCTCATCTACGAGTTGAAGGAGCAGTACACCATCGTCATCGTCACCCACAACATGCAACAGGCGGCCCGCATCTCGGACTACACGGCGTTCCTGTACATGGGCAGGCTCATCGAGTACGGTCCCACCGACGCCATCTTCACGAATCCGCGGGAGGAACGCACGGAGGCCTACGTCACCGGGAGGTTCGGTTGAATACGGAGCAGAGGAGGCGCCGCCACTTCCACGACGAGTTGGACACCCTCCAGGAGCGTCTGCTGGAGATGGCGAGTCTGGTGGAGCACGCCCTCGCCGATGCCTCCACCGCGGTCCTCGAGCGCGACCCCACCAAGGGGGAGCTGCTGCGCGAAGGGGACGAGCGCATCGACGAGCTGGAGATCGAGATCGACGAGCGGGTCCTGGAGCTCCTGGCGCTCCAGCAGCCCATGGCCTCCGACCTGCGCCAGATCATCACCACCAACAAGGTGGCCAACGATCTGGAGCGGATCGGAGACCATGCGGTGAACATCGCGCGGGCGGTGACCCGTCTCATCGACAGTCCTCCGATCCCGAAGATCCGCGAGTTCGAGGACATGATCGAGATCACCCGGGGAATGGTCTCGGACGCGCTGGCGGCGTACGTCTCCCGGAACGCGGGGACGGCTCGAATGGTGTGTGTGACGGATGACCGGGTGGACGATCTGCGGCGGTCCATCTTCCGGATCCTGGTCACCCACATGCTGGAGGATCCGAAGCGCATCGGCGCCGCGCTGGAGCTTCTTCTCATCTCTCAGAACCTGGAGCGCACGGCGGACCTCGCCACGAACGTCTCGGAGGACGTCGTCTTCCTAGTGGAGGGTCGCACGATCAAGCACGGCGCCGAGATCGACGAAGACTAGGCGGCTGTGACACGGTTGCGCTCGACGCCCCGTCGCGCATAGCCTGATCGGCCATGGATCAAGATATCAATGGCGCCGTCGAAGCCCTCCTCGACGAGGTCGGAGCGGAGACCGAGGCGCAGCCCGAGTTCGACGCGGGGAACCTTCGGGGCCAGGTCGCCATCATCACAGGAGGATCCAGCGGCATCGGCCGAGCGGTCGCCCTCGAGCTGGCCCACTGCGGCACCCACATCGCGTTCTGCTTTCTCGACGCCGGCTCCCAGACGCGACTGGACGCCCAGGCGGTGGCCCGCCAGCTCCGGGAGCTGGAGGTCAAGGTGTACTTCCGCCACTGCGACGTCCGGGACAGCCGAGACGTCCGATCCTTCGTGGAGGAGGTCGAAGAGGAGCTCGGCGGCGTCCAGATCCTGGTCAACAACGCCGGGATCGGTCGCGACGGCGCGCTCTGGCGCCTCGAGGACCACGAGTGGGAGGCCGTGGTGCGCACGAATCTCGACGGAGCCTTCTTCTTCACCCGGGCCGTCGCGCCCCTCATGCGGGCGCAGGAGCACGGGAAGATCGTGAACGTCACCTCCGTCCACGGGCTCCGCTCCGAGTTCGGAATCTCCAACTACGCTTCGTCCAAGGCCGGTCTCATCGGCTTCACCCGGAGCGCCGCGGTGGAGCTGGGCCCGCGCAACGTGAACGTCAACGCCGTGGCCCCCGGCTACATCCGCACCACGAGGCTCACCGAGGGGGTCCCCCCCGAGATCCTGGACCGCGCCCGAGAGCAGGCGGTGTTGGGACGTCTGGGGGATCCACGGGACGTCGCCGGCGTGGTTCTCTTCCTCTGCTCGGAGTCCGCCCGACACATCACGGGCGCGGTGATTCCCGTGGATGGAGGCTATCTGCTCTGAGCCGACGGAGCCATCGTGAGCGATCCGGATCCGTCGGGTGTCTCCAGGAAGGCGGTGGTGTGCCGTCCAGGACCGTACCTGCCCACGCGTTGCCCTCGCGGGCCGCTACCCTCATGATGCGCGGATGCAAATTCTACGACGAATCGCTGGCGCCATCGACGCCCTCAACGACCGCATCGGCGTCGTCATACGCTGGATGGCGCTCTTCATGGTTCTGGTGGGCGCCGTCAGCGCCGTCGCGCGGTATTTCGCCCGCTCCCAGCAGTGGACGCTGAACCTGACGCCGGCCACCGAGCTCCAGTGGTACTTCTTCAGCGTCATCTTCCTCATGGGCGCCGCCTACGGGCTCAACCACGACGTGCACGTCCGCGTGGACGTCATGTACGAGCGGCTCAGCGCCAAGGCCCAGGCGTGGATCGACCTGGCGGGGACGGTCCTCTTCCTGATCCCCTTCTGCGTCATGATGCTGTGGGTGTCGTATCCGGCGGTGATGAACTCATGGCAGATCCGTGAGCAGTCGCCCGATCCCGGTGGCCTGCCCCGCTATCCCATCAAGATCCTGATCCTGGTCTCCTTCGCGCTCCTGGTCCTCCAGGCCATCAGTCAGCTCTCGAAGCAGCTGGACGTCATCCTCGGGATCGCCCCCGAGCTCGACCACCACGAAGACGAGCCGGAGGTGCACGTATGAGCGCCTGGGGACCTGCGATGTTCGTCTCCGTGCTGGCCATGATCTTCACGGGCTATCCGGTGGCGTTCGCCCTGGGCGGGACGGCCTTCATCTTCGCCCTCATCGGGGCCGCGGCGGGGGCTTTCGACATGCCGCTCCTCTTCGCGCTCACGGAGCGGACCTTCGGGACCATGTCGAACTTCACGCTCCTGGCGGTGCCCTTCTTCATCTTCATGGGCACGGTGCTGGAGAAGTCGAAGCTGGCCGAGCAGCTCCTGGAGACCATCGGGATGCTCTTCGGGCGTTTCCGGGGGGGGCTGGCCATCGGTGTGGTGTTCGTCGGCGCGCTCCTGGCGGCGGCCACCGGCGTGGTGGGCGCCAGTGTCACGGCCATGGGGCTCATCTCCCTGCCCGTCATGCTGCGCAACGGCTACAAGCCGGATCTGAGCCTCGGGGTCATCTCGGCGTCGGGAACTCTGGGGCAGATCATCCCGCCCTCCATCGTCCTCATCGTCCTGGGGGACCAGATGGGGGTGAGCGTGGGCGATCTCTTCCGGGCGGCTCTCGTACCCGGTCTGGTCCTCACCGGCGGCTACGCCGTCTGGGTCGGGATCATCGCGTTTCTCCGGCCGAATGTCGCCCCAGCCCTGCCCGCCGAGATGCGGGTCGCGGGCTGGGAGCTGGCCAAGCGCGTCGTCGTCTCGCTTCTGCCGCCGCTGATCCTCATCGTGGTCGTGCTGGGGAGCATCTTCGCCGGCGTCGCCACGCCCACCGAGGCCGGGGCCCTCGGCTCGGTGGGTGCCATGGCGCTGGCCGGGCTCAATCGCTCTCTGTCCTACGACGCGCTCCGGGACGCCATGGAGGAGACGAGCCGCCTCACCATCATGGTCGTCTTCCTCCTCATCGGGTCGACGGCCTTCGCCCTGGTGTTCCGGGGGTTCGACGGCGACATCTGGATCGAGACCATGCTCACCGGCATCCCCGGGGGAGCCCTGGGCTTCCTCCTGGTGGTGAACCTGGTCGTCTTCATCCTCGGATTCTTCATCGACTTCTTCGAGATCGCCTTCATCATCGTGCCCCTCATCGTGCCGGCAGCGGTCCTGCTGGGCGTCGACCTCACGTGGCTGGGCATCGTCCTGGCGGTGAATCTCCAGACGTCGTTCCTGACTCCTCCCTTCGGATTCAGCCTCTTCTACCTGAGGGGCGTGACGCCGTCGAATATTCCCACCACGGCGATGTATCGAGGGGTGATCCCCTTCATCGTCATCCAGCTCGTCGTCCTCGCCAGCCTCATCTGGGTCGCCGTGCCGAGCTGACGGGACGGGAGGAGGGGCGACCCGGAGCGGGTGGGCCGGGACCTCGACCGCCCGAGCACGCGGGGCGTTCGAAACAGCGCACGGGGCTCGTCCGTAGTCATGGGTGACGGATTCCTCACGCTCGTTGAAGAAACCATGCCCCGAGGCGGCTATCTGGGAGAGTTCGAGCAGCTGGTCATGCTGGCCGTGGCGCGCCTCGGCGGTGACGCCTACGGCATGGCCATCCACGACGAGATCGCGGAGCGCACGGGGGCCGACGTGGCCGTGGGCTCGGTCTACTCCGCGCTGGACCGGCTGGAGCGCCAGGACTACGTGACGTCCGAGGTGGGCGAGCCCACCCCGACGCGAGGCGGGCGCGCGAAGCGCTACTTCCGGCTCCTCCCGGCGGGGGCGTTGGCGCTGAGCCGTTCCCGTGAGGCGCTGGAGGCCTTGTGGGAAGGTCTGGAGCTGGACCCGGAAGCCCCGGCGTGAGCGGGGGACGCATGGGCGAGCGCGACACACCTCCGCGCTGGGCGGAGCGGCTCCTGTGGCTCCTGCTGCCCCGGCGGCGGCGGGACGAGCTCACGGGAGATCTGCGGGAAGGATTCGCCAGACGGGCCCGGCGCGATCCCCGGAGGGCTCGGCGGTGGTATCGAGGACAGGTGATCCGGTCGATTCCGGCCGCGATCGCCTTGCGCGTGAGAGCAGAAAGGGACACCAGGGACGGGATGGGACACGGGATGGACATGCTGAAGCAGGACCTTCGATTCGCCTGGCGCTCCCTTCGCAAGAGCCCGGGCTTCGCGGCCGTGGCGACGGTCACCCTGGCGCTGGCCATCGGGGTGAACACGTCCATCTTCAGCATCATCAGCGCCATCGTCTTCGCCGATCTGCCGATGCAGGAGCACCAGACGGCGGTCATGATCCGCGGCGTGAACCCCGAGCTCGGGGTCGAGCAGGGGAGCGTCTCCCCCGCCGACTTCCTCGATCTCCGGGAGCGGACCCGCAGCTTCTCCTCTCTCTCGGCGCTCACCGAAGGTCGGTGGGTGCTCACCGGACAGGACCGACCGGAGCGTGTGACGGGGATCAGGATGACGCCTGGAACGACCGAGACGTGGAGGCTGCCGCCTGCGCTCGGTCGAGCGTTCACGTCGGAGGAGGCGACCCCGGGAAGCGGGCGGGTGGCGATGCTCACCCACGGCTTCTGGCAGTCGCGCTTCGACGGCGATCCCGATGTCCTGGGTCGATCCCTCACGCTGGACGGCGTGGAGCATACCGTCGTCGGGGTGATGAGCCCCACCTTCGAGTTCGCCTCGTTCCGTCAGGCCCAGGTGCTCGTGCCTCTGAGCTTCGACCGGGCCGGGTCGAGTCGGAGCGAGCGGAATCTCTTCGTCTCGGGCCGACTGGCGCCGGGTGTCACCCAGGAGATGGCCACCGAGGAGGTGGCGCGCATCGGGAGGAATCTGGCCGAGGAGCATCCCGAGACGAACGCGGGTTGGACCCTCCGATCGGCGTCGGTCATGGACTCGCTCATGAACTCGAGCGGCCGCCGGATGATGCTCCTCCTCCAGCTCACGGTGGGAATGGTGATCCTCATCGCCTGTGCAAACGTGGCGAACATGCTGCTGGCCCGGGCGACGAACCGGTCGCGGGAGATGGCGGTCCGGACCGCGCTGGGCGCCGGCCGCGGACATCTCGTCCGTCAGCTGCTCACGGAGAGCGTCTTGATCTCCCTGGGGGCGGCGATCCTGGGCGTCGCCGTCGCCTTCGGGCTCAACGACGCGCTCGTCTGGATCTCCGCGGGCGCCGAGGAGGCCTTCCGCATGGCCGAGATCGATGGGAAGGTCCTCGCTTTCACCCTGCTCGTGTCCCTGGGCGCACCTCTGGTCTTCGGCCTCGTCCCGGCGCTCAGGGCGTCGGCGGCGGGCCCGGCGGCAACGCTCCGGAATGGCCGTACCGACGAGGGCGGGCGCTCGGGCAGTCGGGCCCGTGGCGTCCTGGTCACGGCCCAGGTGTCTTTGGCTCTGACGCTCATGATCGTCGCCGGACTGCTGGCCCGCTCGGTGGTGAAGATGAACCTGAGCTCGCTGGGGTACTCCGTCGACGGACTTCTCACCGTTCGTGTGGACCTTCCCGAGAACCGCTACCGGGACGAGGGAGACGTGGTCCGCTTCTTCGAGGAGGCCCGTGAGGCGCTGTCGTCGCTGCCCGCCTTCGAGGGCGTGACGCTGGTGAGCTCCCTTCCCGGCATCGATCCTGGCCTCCAGCGTCCGGTGGAGATCGAAGGGATCGACGTCGTGGAGGGGCGCTCGGCGCCCTCGGCGAGCATCCTCGCGGTGGGACCCGACCTCTTCCGCACGCTCGATCTCCCTCTCGTCGGCGGCCGGGGACTTTCGGAGAACGACGACGAGGCCTCCATCCCCGTCGCGGTGGTCGGCCGCGCACTGGCCGAGCGCTTCTGGGGCTCGGAGGATGCCGTGGGTCGGCGGCTCAGGACCGTGGGGAGCGAGGAGTGGATACAGGTGGTCGGTGTGGTGGCGGACGTGGGACGGGGACGGGAGATGGACGACCGAGGCTCGGCGCCCAACATCTACGTGCCCTTCAGGCAGGACGGCCGGAGGGGCATGTACCTGGTGGGGAGGGTCGAGGGGGAGGCGGCCGCCGCCACCGGGCCCGTGCGGGACGCGCTATGGTCCGTGGACGGCGACCTGCCCGTGGGGCCGGTGAGGACGATGGCGCGCGCCGAGTACGAGCGCTCCGCTCCCAATTACGCGATCATCAGCCTCTTCGGCATCTTCGCGCTCTTCGCTCTCGGGATGGCCGCGGTGGGGATCTACGGCGTCATGGCGTACTCGGTGTCGCGGCGCAAGACGGAGATCGGCGTGCGGATGGCCCTGGGTGCCGAGACGTCCCGGGTCCGGACCATGATCCTCGGTCAGGGCGCCAGGCTCCTGGCGGTCGGTCTGGTCCTCGGCCTCGTCCTCTCCTTCCTGGTGTCGGGACTGCTCCGAGGTTTGGTCTTCGGCATCAGCGCCACGGACCCGATGACCTTCGTGGGGATCCCGGTCCTCCTTGCATCGGTGGCGCTGGTCGCGAACTTGATCCCGGCGATCCGGGCGACCAGGATGGATCCCGCGCGCACGCTTCGGGAGGGATGACGGTGACCGAGGGACGAGGGTGACGGGTCGGGATGGCTGAGGCGGAGGAAGCGGGCCCGGGGACCGTCGTCGTCTGGGAGGAGGGACGGCGCGTCCTGCTCGGCGATCCGGTCTTCGGTCCCTGGGTCCGGCAGATCGGATCGGTGCAGATCCCGGCGTCCGACACCGACCCCTTCGCGTACCTGACCCGCGCCATCTGCTCCCAGCAGCTCGCGGGCGCGGCGGCTGCGACGATCCACGGCCGGGTCGTGGAGGCTCTGGGAGGCAGGGTCACCCCCGATGCCGTGCTCGAGACGCGTCCGGAGCCCCTCAGGGACGCGGGGCTCTCCAGGAGCAAGCTCAAGGCCATCCGCGACCTGGCGTCGCGGCTCAGCTCCGGGGATCTGGCGTTGGACGACCTCGCCCACCAGCCCGACGAGGAGGTG
>JAWVZK010000002.1:0-49791 GCA_033722275.1 Longimicrobiales bacterium
CCCGACCCTCCCCAACCCCGGGACCGCCGCCCGTGAAGCTACGAGGATATCTCGCGCTGGTCGTCATCTTCACGGTCTTCCTGTTCGCGGATCTCATCCAGCGCACGGTGATCCAGCTCAGAGTCAGACTCCGTCCGACTCGCCGGGTCCAGATCCTGGGATCGTGGATCCAGGCCATGGGCGCCTTCGTGCTGGGCACCGTGGAGCGGATCGGTGGAGCCTCCCTGCCCGAGCCGCAGCGCGTCGTGCCTTGTGGGCCGGGAGTGCTCATCGTCATGAACCACCAGTCGCTTCTGGACATTCCTCTGGTGGTCAAGACGGTGGACAGCGGCTACCCTCGCATCGTCACGCGAGCCAGGTACCATCGCTTCATCCCGCTAATTTCGCACATGGTGCGCCTCTATCAATACCCGGTGGTGGACCCCTCCGCAAAACTCCGGCAGATCATCGCGAGCCTCCAGTCCCTGCAGCGTGAAGCCCGGGACTCTCCGGTGCCCCTGGCCATCTTTCCCGAGGGTACGAGGACCCGAGACGGGAGCATCGGGCCCTTCAAGACGCGCGGCCTGGAGCGGATCCTCTCCGCCCGGGACTGGACCATCCACGTATTCGTGGCCGACGGCTTCTGGGAGACCGCGAAGCTCAAGGACTTTCTCGGAGGGATGAGCCACCTGGAAGGGCGGATGGCGTACCTGGGCAAGGTGGCGTGGAACGACCCCACCGAGGACCCCGAGCCCTTCATCGAGCACCTCAGAGAGACCATGGTGCAGGGCCTTGACCGCCTTCGGTCCGGTCGCGGAGCCGCGGCGTGACCGCCTCGTCCTGGCCCGACGCCTACCGCCTCGCGGAGCGTCTCGCCAGAGACTCGGCCGGGAGTCTGCGCGCCGTTCTCCTCTACGGATCGCGTCTCCACGAGAGCAATCCCGACGAGCATAGCGCCCTGGACTTCGTGGCTCTCGTCGGCGGTTACCGGGACTTCTACTCCGGCCTGGCCCGATCCGGGGAGCTCCATCGGCCGGCCCGACTCATGACCTGGCTCGCGGGTGTCCTCCCACCCAACGTCATCGCGTACGCTCCGGAGGAGGGCATGGCGGGGCTCGCCAAGTGCCAGGTGCTGGACAAGCGGCATTTCGCCCGCGCCCTCGGACCCGAGCCTCCCGACCACTTCGTCCTGGCCCGGCTGGTCCAGGAAATCGGGTATGTATGGTTCGCCTCGGATGCCGACAGGGCGTGGGTAGAGGGACAGATCGAGACGGCCCATCGGGGCGTCATCGACTGGATGAGGCCTTTCGTCGAGGGGTCCCTGGATGCCGAGCGTCTGGGGCGTCGGATGCTGGAGGTCTGTTACGCCGCTGAGCTCCGCCCCGAGTCCAGGAGCCGCTCGGACAGGGTGTTCGAGGCACAGGCCGACCATCTGGTGCACGCGTTGAAGCCGGCCCTCGAGTCCGGAGTCGAACGCGGGTTCCTCCGCCGCGAAGGCGGGGCGTATGCGTTGGACGAGCCGGTGCCCGACGAAGAGCGACGGAAGTGGCGGCGGCATTTCCGACGTTCGAAGATCCGCGCCACGCTGAGGTGGTTCAAGCACATCCTCACCTTCGCCAACTGGTTGCCCTACATCCGCCGGAAGGTGGAGCGCCATAGCGGGCGCTCCGTCCAGCTCACCCTGCTCGAGAGGAAGCTTCCCCTGATCTTCCTGTGGCCCCGTGTCGTCCAAGTCCTCCTGACGCGTCCCCGGGACGAGGTCGACCGATGAGAGGTGACATGCTCGTTCTCGGGAGCGTGGTGGGATTCGCTCTCGCCTCGATGGTCGCCTATGCCCTCGCGGCGCGGGGAGAGGACGATCCCCACGAGATCGCCGATCGAGGAGACTTCCTTCTCGGCGATTTCGTGCGGAGCTGGTTCCTGTGGTTCGTGGGACCGGTGGTGAGGGCGGCCGTCCTCGTGCGTCTCTCCCCTACGGTCTTCAACGTCCTCGGTGTCCTCTGCGGTGTGGGCGCCGGGATCTCCTTCGCCACCGGTCGTACGAACCTGGGTGGCTGGCTGGTGCTCGCCGGAGGCGCGGCAGACGTCCTGGACGGGAGGGTGGCCCGGAGCACGGGCCGTGCCGACGACACGGGCGCGTTTCTCGATTCGACGCTGGACCGCTTCGCCGAGGTGGGCGCCTTCGTGGGGCTCGCCGTCATGTACCGGGCTTCGGCGGTGGCCGTGGCCGTCGTGGCGACCGCTTTGGGCGGGTCCCTCCTGGTCAGCTATGCGCGGGCGCGGGGGGAGAGCCTCGGCGTGGTGGCCAAAGTGGGCGTCATGCAGCGGGCGGAACGTCTCCTTATCCTGGGCTTCGGGGGAATCCTCGATCCAGCCGTGACGTCGTGGCTGGGTTGGACGCCGGGCGCCGGCCTGCTCACCCTCATCGGCCTGATGGCAGCCGGCACGGTCGGAACGGCGTTGTACCGCACGGTGTGGATCGCTCGACGCCTCGACGCGGGAGACGAAGCCGGATAACGTGAGCGTGGACCGGCCGTCACGGCGCCACCCGGTCTCGTCGTCATCCGCCCCAGCACCATGACCCGACTCTTCGCCGTCCTGCTCTCCTCCGCGCTCCTCGCCGTCACCGGCACCTCCGCCGCGGGCCAGGAGGACGTCGCAGGGCGATGGATCTTCAGCATCGAGCCGCCCGACAGCGTGGGAGTCGGGATGGTTCAGGTGCCCCTCGTCTTCGAGCAGGAGGACACCGTCGTCTTCGGCGAGGTCGACCTCTCGTCGATCCCCCAGATTCAGCTCGCCGAGATCTCCGAGGGCCGCCTGAGGGGCGGTTTGCTCACCTTCCTCCTTCGCGTCGGCTCTCCGCAGCAGTGGATCATCGTTGAGGTCGAAGCGTCGGTGGAAGGCGATCGCATGAGGGGAGCCGCTACGATCCCGATGACGGACCAGGTCTCACGCTTCACCGCCCAGCGCGTCCCGTCCGGGTCATCGCTCGTCCCTCGCCCCCAGGTGGTGTTCAAGGCGGAACGGAAGGCGTGGTCGAGGGTGGCTGAGGAGGCGCCCCGATTCGCTTCCGACGAGGTCGGTGAAGATGATGAGGAGACTCCTGTACGTGGCTCCGCTGTTGCTTCCCACCAGCGGGTGCTCTCTCGCGCCCGACCCCGTGGTCCCGGCCCCGGTGGTCCAGATGCCCGAGGTCTTCCAGGGTTCCCCCGGCGATTCGTGGGATGTCCATGAACCTCTGAGGTGGTGGACGGGATTCCAGGATCCGACCCTGGACCGCCTGATCGACTCCGTTCTCGCGGCCAATCTCGACCTGGTGGAGGCCGTCGCCCGTGTGGAGGAGGTCCGGGCGCAGGCGGGCATCGCGTGGGCCGACCTCTTTCCCTCCCTGCAGGCCGGGTCCGAGGCCTCCTACGCGAGTCAGCCGGCGAACACCGGAATCGGCGGGGCGTTCCGGGGCCTGGCAGGAGATTCGGCGTCGGGCGGCGGCCGGCCCTCGTTGGATCGCTTCGCCTTCACCACGTACTCCGCTTCGCTGGGCTTCTCCTGGGAGCTCGACTTCTGGGGCCGGGCGCGGAATGAGCATCGGGCAGCCACCGCCGACCTCCTGGCGTCCACCGCCGACCTCCATGCGGCCCGTCTGGCGGTCCTCTCCGAAACCATCTCCACCTACTTCGAGATGGTCCAATTGCGAAGGCAGGTGGCGCTCACCGCGGAGATCGTCAGCGTCCTCCAGGAACGTGAGGAGCTGACCGAGCGCCGATACGACCGAGGGCTGGTGACGTCTCTGGAACTGTACCAGGTTCGTCTCGACCTCCGTTCGGCCCAGGCCACCCTCCCGACCCTCGAAGCCCGGCTCACCGACGTCCGTGGGCGTTTGGCCGTCCTCACGGGTCGACACCCCGGGCAGATCGAGCCGCTCCTCCCCGAGGCAGGGAGTCCCGTACCGTTCGTGGAGCCCATCGGAGCCGGCATCCCGGCGGATCTCCTGCTCCAGCGCCCGGACGTCCGGGCCTCGGCGGAGCGCCTGCAGGCCGCCCGTTACCGTGTCGGCGCTCGGAAGGCCCAGCTCCTCCCCTCCCTTTCGATCTCGGGCAGCGTGGGGCAACAGAGTGGGGATGTGCCGGGCCTCTTCGATGCGGGGCAGTGGTTCACCAATCTCCTGGCCGGCGTTTCCGCCCCCATCTTCCAGGCGGGGCGTCTGCGCAGCAATGTGGAGGCAGCAGAAGCGCAGCACCTCCAGGCGGCCACGGCGTTCGGTCGCGCGGTCCTGACGTCGGTGGCCGAGGTGGAGTCCGCACTGGCTGCATACCGGGCACAGAGCGAGCGGCACGCCTTCTTCGAGGACCAGGTGGAAGAGGCCCGGTCGACCACGGATCTATCGGCTCGTCGCTATGCTTCGGGCGTGGCGGGCTACGCCGACTACCTGGATGCGCTCCGGCAGCTCCTGAGCGTTCGTTCGAGCCAGGCGACCGTAGCGACGGAGCTCGCCCTCGCCCGTCTCTCCGTCCACCGCGCCCTGGGCGGTGGGTGGACGGAGGATCCGCGCGCACCCGCACTGGATCTGGATCCGGCCGACGAGGTGGAGCAGGGGCGATGAGCACCCGCAAGAAGATCCTCGTGAGCGTGGGTATTCTGGTGGGCGCCGTAGTGGCGGCGCGTGTCATGATCGCCCTGCGTCCCGAGCCGCCCCGACTCCAACCGACGCCCGATACACCGCTGGTCTCGGTGGCGGAGGCTTGGGCCGGGCCAGGCCCCATCCTCGTGTACGGAAGCGGGACGGTGCGTCCACGGGCCGAGGTGACCGTGTCCCCCCAGGTGGGCGGGACCATCGAGTGGGTGAGCCCGCACCTCCAGAGCGGCGGGCGGGTTTCCGCCGGCGACCTCCTGGCCCGTCTCGAGCAGGCAGACTACGTGAACCGCGTGGAGCAGGCGCGGGCCGACGTGGCGGCACAGGAGGTCGAGGTGCTCCGGGCCGAGGAGGAGGCGCGAATCGCCCGCGAGGAATACCGCCAGTTCCGGTCCCGGGAGAACCGGCGCGGGGCCGAGCGCCCCGAGCCCACGCCTCTCACGCTTCGAGAGCCGCAGCTGGAAGCTGCCCGCGCGCAGCTGGACCGGGCCCGGGCCCAGTTGGCCGACGCCGAGCTCGCGTTGCGGAGGACCGAACTGCGCGCACCGTTCCACGGGAGGGTTCGCAGCGAGACCGCAGCGGTGGGACAATTCGTCGCCGCAGGACAGAGCCTGGGCTCGATCTACGCCGCCGACGCCGTGGAGGTGGTGGTACCCATCCGCGACGACGACGCGGTGCTCCTCCCGAACCTATGGGCGCTGGAAGCAGGCGACGGTGACCGTTCCATCCCGGCGCTCGTGCGCACGCGCCTGGGTCAGCGTCGGTTCGAATGGGACGGATATGTCGATCGGGCGGAGACGGCGCTGGACGAGCAGAGCCGTACCATCGACGTGGTGGTCCGGGTCCCGGATCCCTTCCGTCCCGGACGGGCCGTTCAGGACTCGGCTCAGGGGGCCAGTGTGCCCCCTCTCCTGGTGGGCCAGTTCGCCGACGTGGAGATCACCGGGGCGGCACCCCGCTACTTCGTGCTGCCTCGTCGCGCGCTCCGGAGGGATGATCAGGTCTGGTCACTGGACCCCGACAACCGGATCCGCGTCGTTCCCGTGGAGGTCCTGCAGGAGGTCGAGGAGAGCGTCTACGTCTCCGGCGACCTTCA
Source organism: Longimicrobiales bacterium (assembly GCA_033722275.1). Taxonomy (GTDB): domain Bacteria; phylum Gemmatimonadota; class Gemmatimonadetes; order Longimicrobiales; family Gaopeijiaceae; genus UBA2589. Next base: position 5,706 of record JAWVZK010000002.1, read on the forward strand.
GGACCGTCAGCGGGTGGTGGTCGCCGGTGTCGAGACCGTGACGGAGGGCATGGAGGTCCGCACCACAGAGACCTCCGAGGAGATCCGGCCCCCTCCGGACTCCGGTGGGACGGAGGGTGAAGGACGATGACCGACGGCGGTCGGCGGACGCTCGAGGAGACGGCCCCCGGAACCCCGTCCGAGCAGGAGTGGGGTGAGGTGGAGGATCATGGCGGCCCGGTGGCCTTCATGGCGAAGCACAAGGTGGCCGCCAACCTCCTCATGGTCGTCATCCTCGCAGCGGGACTCGTCTCTCTGGGCGTCCTGGTTCAGGAGGTGTTTCCGGAGTTCAGTCTCGACACCATCACGGTCTCGGTGCCGTATCCGGGCGCCACGCCCGAGGAGGTGGAGGAATCGATCATCCTCAAGATCGAGGAGCAGATCCAGGCCATCGAGGGTGTCGACGAGATCACCTCCACAGCCGCCGAAGGGGTCGGCACGGTCGCCCTTCAGCTCGAGATCGGAGCGGAGGTCCAGGAGGTGCTGGACGACGTGAAGGCCGAGATCGATCAGATCAACACCTTCCCCACGGATGCCGAGCGACCCGATGTCCGAGAGCTCACCAATCGGCAGAGTGTCATCAAGCTCGCCATCTACGGGGACGTGGATGAGCGCACGCTCAAGGAGATCGCCTACCGAACGGAGGATGCCCTGGGGGAGCTCGACGAGGTCTCCTTCGTGGAGACCAGTGGGGTCCGCGAGTACGAGATCTCCATCGAGGTGGAGCAGAGCACGCTCCGGGCCCTGGGTCTGACGCTGGGAGACGTGTCTCGAAGGGTGGCGGCGGGGAGCCTGGACCTCTCGGCGGGGAGTATCGAGACGAGCGAAGAAGAGGTGCGCGTCCGGACCCTGGGACAGAACTACGACCAAGGGGACTTCGAGCGCATCGTCGTCATCAGCCGCTCCGATGGCACCGTCGTGCGGCTGGGGGACATCGCCTCGGTGACCGATGGATTCATCGATGCCGAGCTCGTGACGCGATACAATGGCCGCCCCGCCGCCCTGGTAGAGGTCTACCGTACGTCGGACGAGCGCGTGCTGGAGATCGTGGCCGCCGTGGAGGCCGCGCTGGACGATCGGATCGTGCCGAATCTGCCGCCCGGAGTCTCGGTGGAGATCTGGAACAACGAGGCCACGATCCTCGAGGACCGCCTGCAGCTGATGGTCAAGAACGCGGCCCTGGGCCTCTTGCTGGTCCTGATCGCGTTGACTCTGTTCCTGGAGCTGGGCCTGGCCCTCTGGGTCGCCGTGGGCATCGGGCTCTCCTTCGTCGGAACGCTGGCCGTCATGCTGATGCTCGGCGTGTCGATCAACGTGATGTCCCTCTTCGGCTTCATCCTGGCCGTCGGGATCGTGGTGGACGACGCGATCGTGGTCGGAGAGAACATCTACGCCGAGAGGGAGCAGGGAGTGCCGGGCCTGCTCGCGGCCATTCGTGGCGCGAAGCGCATCACCGGGCCCGTCACGTTCGCCGTCCTCACGACCATCACCGCCTTCTCCCCCCTCCTCTTCGTGCCTGGCGCCATCGGGAAGATCCTGGGTGCGATCCCCGTGATCGTCATCTCCGTCCTGGCGCTCTCCCTCGTCGAATCGCTCTTCATCCTTCCCCATCACCTGTCCCACCTCGCGAAGCCGCACCAAGAGGGGAAGAACCGTGTGACTCGGTTGTTCAGTCGCCTTCAGAACGGCGTGGACCGGCGGCTGAAGCGCTTCGTCGAAGGTCCGTTGGATCGGGGTCTGCGCTTCGCCACCGCCGAGCCCGCCGTGGTGATCTCCTCCGGGGTGGCTCTGATCATCCTTTCAGTGGCCATGGTTCCGGCTGGGCTCATCCCGGTCGAGTTCTTTCCTGCCGTGGAGGGAGACAACGTCATCGCGAGCCTCGAGATGCCCGAAGGAACGGCGGCGGCGCGCACCCGGGAGGCGGTAGAGGAGATCCGAGCGGCAGCCCGCCGCGCCGAGGAGCGTCTGGCCGACGAACGCCCGGCCGACGCGCCTCCACTCGTCGAGGCCGTCTACTCTGTCGTCGGCGAGCTCCCTCCCATCGGGGGACCCGTGGCTTCGGTGGGCACGTCGGGTCCCATGGCCCACGTCGCCCACGTCGACGTCCGCTTGTTGAAGGCGGAGGACCGCTCGATCTCGGCGGCCCGCTTCGAGGAGGCGTGGCGCCAGGAAGTCGGCAACCTCGGCCAGGCCCGGTCCCTCTCCTTCTCCGCCGACGTGGTGAACATCGGTGCTCCCGTGCAGGTCGAGCTCTCCCATCCGGATCCGGAGCGGCTCAGAGCCTATGCCGACCAGGTTGTGGACGAGCTGGAGGAGGTAGCCGGCGTGTTCGACGTGAAGACCGACCAGGACGAGGGGCTCCGGGAGATCCAGCTACGGTTGACCGCGGAGGCCCGGACGCTCGGACTCACCCTGGAGGACGTGGCCCGACAGGTCCGGGCTGCCTTCTTCGGGTCCGAGGCCTTGCGGGTGCAAAGGGGTCGTGAGGACGTGAGCGTGTACGTGCGCCTGCCCGCGACAGAGCGCAACGCCATGGCCGACGTCGGTGGCTACAGGATCCGCACACCTCTGGGAGGCTACATCCCGCTGGAGCGGGTGGCGGAGGTCTCCTTCGGTAACTCCCCTACGGCGATCCGGCGCAAGGACGGCCGGAGAATCCTCACCGTGACGGGTGACGTGGATCCCGCGGTGATCACCGGACAGGAAGCGACCTCGATCCTGGAGAACGAGATCATTCCGGCGCTGGCCGCTGAAGACGCCCGACTCGGCTTCACGTTCGGGGGCGAGCAGCAGGAGCAGCGTGAGGCTTTCGCCTCGGTGGGTCGAGGCTTCCTGTTCGCGCTTCTCACCATCTACGCCCTCCTCGCCATTCCCTTCAGCTCCTACGTCCAGCCCCTCATCATCATGGCCGCGATTCCCTTCGGTATCGTAGGCGCCTTCCTGGCGCACCTGGGCATGGGCCTGTCCCTCGGTCTCCTGTCGCTTTTCGGTATCATCGGGCTCTCGGGCGTCGTGGTGAACGACTCCCTGGTGATGATCGATTTCATCAATGAGCGTCGCCAGCGAGGGATGGAGGCCAGGCAGGCGATCATCGACGGCGCGAAAGCCCGCTTCCGCCCGATCCTGCTGACCTCGATCACCACGTTTCTCGGTGTGGCGCCCCTGGTGTTCGAGCAGAGCCTGCAGGCCCAGTTCCTCATCCCCATGGCCGCATCCCTGGCCTTCGGGATCCTCTTCGCCACCGCGATCCTGATGCTTGTGGTGCCGGCCCTGGCGACGATCCAGGCGGACGCACAGGAATGGTGGGCTTCGATGCGTACGCAATCCTCGTCGGGGGAGGCTGTGCCGGAGGCCATCGCCTCGGATTGACGGATCCCACGTCCCCGGAGCCAGGGGCCGACGCACGAAGGAGGGCTCCACCGCCGAGGCGACGGAGCCCTCCTCCGATCTCCTCCTGGGGAACTCCGGCGACAGGACTCGAACCTGTGACCCGCTGGTTAACAGCCAGCTGCTCTACCAACTGAGCTACGCCGGATCGGCCCGTGAGACCACGGCCACGGGGGACGATAAATAAGGTTCTCGGGCCCAGGAGTGTCAACCAGTAGCGGCCGCGCGAAGACGGTATCCCTGCTCCGCCTTCGAGAGAATGCTCCAGATCGCCGGACCCACGTCGTGGGCCTGCTCCCAGATCTCTCCATGTCTCCTGGCGAGGAGCTTCGCGCCATCGCCGAGATGGAGCATGGACAACGCGGGCCCACGATGTGGATGAGGTCTCTGGAACCAGTGCTTCCCGCACAGCACGCTCCACGGACCGTCGGGCCCGGAGAAGACACTGAAATCCGGGGACCAGCCGCCGAGGGGAGCCGAGCGAACCTCCAGGCGACCCGACTCCAGGAGTGCCCGGTACAGCGAGACGCGAAGGGCGTTCCGGGGGTCGGCGTGGAGGAGCCTGGCTTCGGCGTCGAGCGTGAGGGCGTTGAGCTCGACGACGAGCACTCGCATGCTTTCGACCCCCGCCAAATCGGAGGGCTCCAGGTCGAGGGTGCTCAGGCGGACTCGGGTCACGGCTACGGCGACGTCGGACGAGTGCCGGAGCGCGGCGATGAAGATGTCCCGGAAGTCCGGGCGCCGATGCTCGTCCACCAGCACGGCGGGCGCGAGAGCCAGACCCGGGAGGAGACGTGGGAGGTCGTGTGGGGATTGCGGCATTGCGGAAGTTCCTCCGGATCACCGGGCGCTCCGATGGCGGGGTGAGACGTCCGACGCGCCCGAATGCCGCGTCTGCTTCCGTGGATGGACCACCGGGACGGATTTCCCGCCCTCTGCTCTGCGATCTTGCCGCCGTGAAGGGGAACATGGTCGCCTCAGGCGTGTCCCCACGTGGGTGCGGGCCGTATGCGCCCGCGACGGCACGGCCTGGCTTGCACTCCTCGCATCGAAGGGGATGCCCCCTTGGAGGAAGGTCGCGCCGGATGGGACGGGCGGGTCGGGTCGGGGAGACAACCGTACGTGAAAGGATGCCCAGGCCATGCACAGCTTCTCGACACGCTGCTTTCCGGCGCTCATCCGCCGGACCTTCGCCGTCATCCTGGCGACGTGGGCCGCCGGCCCCGGTACCCTGGGCGCCCAGGAGTTCCAGACGCCAGACCTCATCGTGACGGTGGTGGTCGACCAGCTTCGGCAGGATGTGTTGGATCACTACGGGTCGGTGTTCGGCGGTGGGCTGCGCCGAGTGCTGGACGACGGCTATCGATTCACCCAGGCGTCCCATGCCCACGCCCGGACCAGCACCGCCCCCGGTCACGCCACCATCTCCACCGGGGTCTTCCCTTCAAGACACGGAGTCGTCGCCAACTCGTGGCACGATCGCAGGGGCTTCCGGTGGGAGCCGATGTACGCCGTGGAGGATCCGGACAGCCCGATCCTGGGATTCGAGAACGAGCCGGCTCTAGGGGGTCGCTCTCCCAGGACGCTTCTCCGTGAGGGCCTTCCCGAATGGTTCGCCCAAGCGAACCGAGACGCTCGCCGTGTCTCGATCTCCAAGAAGGACCGTGCTGCCGTACCCCTGGGGGGACGGGACAGCGAGCACGTGTACTGGATCCTCCCCGAGCTCGGTCGGTTCATTACCTCCACGTACTACCGGGACGAGTATCCTGGCTGGCTGGAGGACTTCAATGAGGACGTCATGCCCGGCATCGTCGCGCCCGGCGTCTGGGAGACGGAGGTGCCCGAGCAGCTTCGGCACATGGCCCGGGCTGACGAGGCGCCCTACGAGGGAGACGGAATCCACACGGTCTTCCCTCACGTCAGCGCCGAGGAGTCCCGCCCCCAGAGGTCGGAGGAGGAAGCTTCGAGCGACTCGATGGAGGCTGTCATGCTCCACAATCTCTGGGGACTCGATCAGCCGCGAGCCGACGCGGCCGTCATCGAGCTCGCCAAGGTGGCCATAGACGAGCTCGATCTCGGGCAGAGAGGGGATACCGACTACCTGGCGCTCTCCTTGTCCGCCACGGACCGAGTGGGGCACGGATACGGGCCCTTCAGTCAGGAAGTGTTCTCCACCCTCATCCATCTGGATCGAATTCTGGGAGACCTTCTGGACTACCTGGACGAGGAGGTGGGAGAGGGACGATGGACCTTGGGGCTGACCGCCGACCACGGAGTCGCCACCATGCCCGAGTACGCTAGAGAGCAAGGGAACGAAGAGGCCGACCGGCTGCTACGCAGCGAAGTCCTGCCGCAGCTCGAGGTGGCGCTACGCAAGGCCGTTCAGGGCGGTGGGACGCCCCGGGAGGTCGCTAATCGCATCGCCGGCGCCGTGGAAGAGTACGACTTCTTGGAAGCGGCTTATACGCACCACGGCCTGACCGTCGAAGGAGCTCCGGCCGACTCCTTCGCCGTCCTGTACCGCAACTCCTATTATCCCGGCCGAGCCTGGGACGACCTGTCGAGATTCGGCGTGGATCTGCGGTATGGTCAAGGGGACTACGTGGGCTCCGCCACGGGGATCAATCATGAGACTCCGTATTGGTACGACCGGCACGTCCCGATGATCTTCTTGGGCGCGGGGGTGGATCGAGGCACCTCCGATCGGCCGGTCTACACCGTGGACTTTGCACCCACGCTCGCGGCCTTCGCCGGGATCGGCGTCCCCGACGACCTGGATGGCCGGAACGTCTACTAGCTCCGGTCGAGGGTGAGAATCGTTCGCTGGCGCCGATTTCGACGAAGTAGTATCCTGGAAAAGCGCCCCCCCGCCAGAGCCAGGAGGGCGATTTTTATTGGTATTGCTTGAATCTTGACATACAGAAAGCCGCGAGGTTATACGTAGGCGCGTTCCGTAAACATATGTACTCGATTTCTCTTCAGGACGCTCGCTGACCGTCGATCGGTCGCTGCAGGTCTGCCTGATCGGGATCGGAGACGTGCCGCCGGACTCGCGTGTCCGCAGGATCACAGCGGATGGTGGGTCGAGTTCCAGGGGCCCGGCACCGGCATCATCTTCTCACGAGGTTGGAACTCCGGGCCAGGGGGCCCCAGAGCCGACATGACCGCGCGAAACGAAGAGCGATCGAGGTGGACCATCCAGGAAGCCGAACGGCTGCTGATGTCGCTCCAGGGGGTCGTCTCCGCTCGGGTTGTCGCGCGCCCAGGAGGTGATATCGAGGAGGTCCACATGCTCACGACCGACGAGGTCAGGCCGAAGCAGACGGTGCGGAACGTCGAGTCCGCCCTGCTCGCCCAACTCGATCTCAGCGTGGATCATCGGAAGATCTCGGTTGCGCAGACGACCGAGGCCACCGCCGCCAGATTGCCGGACCCCGTATTGCCGGTCCAGCTACTGGCCGAGCCCGAGCCCACGGCGGCCCAGAGCAGGATTCTCTTCTATAGCCACCATGTCGAGACGGAGCGCTCGAATCAGGTCAAGCATCGTGTCGAGGTGGAGTGGGAGGGTGACACGTACGTCGGCGAGGGTCGCGCTGCCGACCTTCCCCGACCGAAGCTCGAGGCCGTCGCCCACGCGACCCTTCAGGCCATCGAAAAGGCTGTCGGCACCAAACAGAGTGATGGGCGCCGCGAGCTGACTCTGTCTCTCGACGGGGTCCGACTCGTTGACGCTTTCGAGAGGAAATTCGTGCTTGTCGCCGTCCATGCCATCGCGGGTCGGGACGTAGCCCGTCTCGCCGGAACGACCATTGCAGACGAATCACCGGATCGCGCCACGATCCTTGCCACACTCCAGGCCACGGACCGATGGGTTCGTGGACTGGTCGACTGATACGGGGCGTCGAGCCCCTCATCGAATGCACAAGGAGGAATAGAACCCCCTCGGTCTGCCGAAGCGGAGAATAGCGGAGAGCGAAGCGCATGCAGCTCCCACAGCGGAAATCGGGAGTCTGACACTTCTCTTATAAAGGAGGCGCGCAATGTTCAGCTCTCTATTCGAAATGTTCGAATCAGTGCTGTCACTGCTGGGCAACGGCCTAGTGAACTGGTAAGGGAGATCGAGGGGGTCACTTCCTATTATGAACGATCGTCGCTTGAGAGCTTACATCTGGGCCATGTACGCTCTCGCGGCATTGGCACTCTGGTCTACCGACTGGAGTGGTTTGGCGGCACTTCCAGCAGACGCCCTTCTTGGATGGCTGGGATTGATAGTCGTTGGGGTGCTATCCGAAGGTCTTGCAATTGGGCTCAGTGTGGGGGCAGCCGCCAGCACTTCCTCCATAACGTTTCTGCCGCTACTTGCAGCCGTTCAGTTGTTTGGGACAGCGGCGGCCGTAATCCTCGTATGCGTCACACAGGTGTTCGGTGAGTTATTCGTAAGGAGGAAACCGCTCGGCAGGGTCTTTTTCAACGTTGCTCAGGTTGTCGTCGCGACGGTGTTAGGAGGATACCTATTTCGTTGGCTGGGCGGCGTCCCACTTGAGTATCAACCGGCGCTCCAGGCGCCTACCATCACACAACAGCTAATCCCGTTCGTCGTCTTTGGCCTGGTGTTCCTTGCGGCAAACCACGCCGCGGTTGCTATGGCCATTACGCTGAGCCAGGGCCTGCCGTTCCGGCGCGTCTGGGGCTTAGTGTTGAGCAACTCTGGTGCGAGCCTGCAGGATATCCTAGTGGCACCAATCGCTCTTGCCGTGGCGTTCCTTTATGTGCAATTCGGCATCGGCGGGATCTTGGTGGTGCTCCTTCCTATGTTGTTTATCCGCTACTCGTATCTAACCACGTCGCGACTCCGCGAGTCGAATGCGGATCTGCTGACGGCGCTCGTGAAAGCGATCGAGACCCGAGACCCATACACCTCAGGACACTCGTTGAGGGTATCGAAGCTAGCTCGCCAGATCGCTGAACAGATGGGCCTTGGAAGGCATACGGTTGAGCAGGTCCGGCAGGCAGCACTGCTCCACGACATCGGCAAGATTGAGGCGATTTATACGGATATTCTCCGGAAACCGGATGCTCTCACGGACAAAGAACGTGCCATCATTGAGTCGCACGTCACTCGCGGAGAACAGTTGCTCCGAGATCTCTCATCTGTGCCAGAAGCGGTCGTGAAGGCCGTGCGACATCATCACGAACGAGAGGATGGGCGGGGTTATCCCGATGGTCTTCTGGGAGATGAAATTCCAGTCGGGGCAAAGATCATCGCTGTGTGCGATGCCGTAGACGCAATGCTCTCCGATCGTCCGTATAGAAGCGCCTTACCAGTCGAGGCAGTACTAGACGAACTAGAGAAGTTCCGAGGACAGCAGTTCGATCACCGAGTAGTGAATGCCTTAGTGTCGTCCGACCTCCTCGACGAATATGCGGACATGATGAGGGCGTCGAGAGCAAAGAGCATCGCAGCTGAGAATCTTGAAAAGCCTTTGGCTGTCCCGACACCATTGATGCCGCAAACAGGCCGAAGGTTGCGAAAGGCTAGTTCTCACTGACGCTCAAGGCTGGATAGGATATAGCCGAACTCCGCCTTGCGGATGCTCAACTTGAGCTGATCCGCGACCTCCAGGCCCCTTGTGGCCACTACCCTCGCCTCGGCATCTTCTCCCTTCTTCATTAGCCGAGCAAGCGTCAACTGAGTCTTCAGCCAGCCGGTGACTAGGCGTCCCTCAAGGTCTTCTTGGGCATGTCGCAACAAGAGAATTGCATCGTTCAAGTTGCCACGTCGCGCGAGGAATTTGGCACGAAAGAGAAGGACGACCGTTGGATCATAGTGATAGCTTGGGGGCTCGGATCTTAGTGCTTCATGATGTTGGCGAGCCTCAATAACTTGCCCCATTTCAAGTGCACAGAGCCCGAGTCCGGCATGGATCAGTTGATGCGTATAGCGAGGAATGGCCAAACCTTCATGCTCTCTCGCGGAAGCGTAGTATTCGGCCGCGCCGGGAAAGTCCCGTCTAGCCAGGGCCAGTTCGCCCTTATTAAACGCCAGATTGATACGAGGAAAGGTCATATCTGCCTCGCCTAGGAGACTGGACGCCCGCTCAAAGTGAAATTCAGCGAGATCCAGTTGTCCGGCGTCCATAAAGGAGACACCGACATTGCTCTCGAAACTGAATCGCTGAAGCAAATCCCCACTTCTACTTGCCAATTCCCTCGCCTGCTCCACGAAGCGATGGTTCGGCTGCAAGTGGAGACGACCTTGCTGTAGCAGCACGATCAGGAGTCGGTTAAGCGCCGTCAGTCTGGGACCCCGAGACAGCCCCTTTGTTAGCGATACCGCCTTCTGAGCCGATGCCAAGGCCGCCCTCGGGTCTTCCAACATGAGTCCCACCGCCAATCCCTGGTGGGCGATTGCGCGGGCGACCGGATCACCGAAGTCGAGAACTTCTGCGAACTCGGAGTAGAGAGAGCGGACCGCTTCAAGTTGATCAGCGCGCTGGAGCAGCCCCAGCTCCGCATCCAGCGCCAGGGCAACGCCTTCCCAGTCGCCCGCCTCCCTCGACTCGTTCTTGATGGAGGTCAGCCTCTCCACAAGCTCGTTCACCGGCGTATCACCGGCTTCGGCCAGGCCTTCCACGCGACGGATATCCATCCGTCGTGCGTACTCGGTCATGCCAACGGAACGCAGACGCGTGGAAGCGAGCTCGAGGGCGGGATTCGCCCGGCTCATGTCTCGGTTCAAATGAAGGGAGGTCGCGAGGAGAGCTGTGGCCTCGGCTCTGCGGGGCTCGTCCTCCTCGTTCCTCGTGACCAACTCATAGAAGTGGGCTGCTTCATCGACGGCGCCCCGCTCGAAGGCGCGTCCCGCGGCCGTCCAACCATACTTCGCCGCCAGCTCGGCCTGACCCGCTCGCTCGAGATGTATGGCGAGCTCGCTCGCGGACTCTTCGCCGCTGCCCTTCTCGATGTGTGCGGCAAGGCGCATGTGAAGGACCGCGCGACGAGGCTCGCTCAACTCACGGTAGATCCCTGCGCGAAAGAGCTCATGGGCGATCCAGATTCGGTCGCGATCGACCTCGACGAGCTGATGGAGTCGTAGCTCGTCGGCAGCGTCTGCGGTGCGATCCAGCGAGAGCCGTAGCACCTCGCCGAGATCGCTGAGCCGCATGGGTCTGGAGCTGACCGCCAGGAGATTGAGCACCGCTCGGGCGCCCTCGTCCAATCCCTCCATCCTGGACCTGAGGATCTGTCTCAAGGAGATCGGGATGTTGAACGCGTCGGCCTCGGATGCGGGCAGGACGAGCCTCCCGGAAAGAAAGTCGCGGGTCAGCTCGGTGAGATAGAGTGGATGTCCTCCGGAAAGGGCGCACAGCTTGGAGACTTCGCCATCGTCGATCCGTCCCTCGCCGAGGAGCCCCACCAGCTTCCGCGCTTCGTCGGTCTCGAGCTCCTTGAGCGGCACATCCAGGACATTGAGCTTGCCATCGCCCGAGAGATAGGACTTGGCGGGGTCCTTTCGACCCACCTCCGCTGGGCGGACGGTGGCGACGACTCCGAAATACGATTCGTTCCAGCGTCGCTGGTAGAACTGCAGCGCTGCGATGGTCGTGGCGTCGGCCCATTGCAGATCATCCAGGAAGAAGAGGGTGGGCCGCTCATTGGAGATGCTGCGGAAGAGAAGCGAAAAGGCATCCAGAAGTCGACGCGAGAGATTCTTCTGATCAATGGGCGGGAGACTCTGAACCGACTCGGCGTGGGGCCCGGGAGGTAGCATGGTCCCCACGACCGTGCGCCACGGCTCCCCTACCGCATCCAGATGCGGAGCCAGATCGATGTCCGCCAGCGCATCGATGATGGGATTGAGGGGGATGCGCCTCTCCAACTCCACAGGCTCGGCCGACATGCAGCGGAAGCCCTCGATTCTGGCGGCTCGCTCGACCTCCCGGATGAGACGGGTCTTTCCGATCCCGGCCTCACCCGACACGAGGGCGAAAGAGAAGGTCCCAGCTCGCACGTCGTCGAAGATCCGGACGAGGGTGGAGAGAGCATCCTTCCGGCCGACGAATGGAGCCCGACGCTCCGAGCCACCGGGCGGATCGCGCTTCCCGAGCTCCCGGACCCTTCGGATGGTCTCCTCGACGAGCTCCGAGCGTTCCCGCCTCGGCTTGCGATCCCGGTATTCTGCGTATGCCACCTCCGCGGCCTGTAGTCGTCCCACGCGAGCTCGCGCTTCGATCACTCCGACGACCACCTCGTCGTCCTCGGGGGTCATGATGTACAGGGCTTCGGCAGCGTCGCGCGCGGCACTCCAATCACCCTTGGCGAGACTGACCTTCCACTTGGCCCGCGCCGCCCGGACGATCCGTCCCCTGAGACCCGCGACGAACGCGTCGCTCCAGTCGAGGAAGCCTTCGGGCAGTGTGTCGAGGTCCCGCAGGGTGATGCCCGGCGCCACGAGGCGGGACGCATCCTGCAGTCGACCCGCAGTAAGGTGGAAATCCAGCTCTCTGACGTCAGATTGCACGCCGGCGGAGGCGATCAGGAGGTCTCCCTCCGCCTCCAGCAGAGGCACTCCTGCCCGCCGCCGGATCTCGCTCTTGAGCTGTCGGATGCCGTGGCGCGCACGTGCCTCTTCCCGGCCGGTCCAGAGGACGGCAGCCACTCGAGGACGGCTGATGGACTCCTCGGCGAAGACCAGAGCGAGCAGGGCCGCCTGGTAGGGAGAAAGCCTGGGATCGCCCGCAGCCGACCGGCCCAGGAGGGGCTCGCTGAACAGCTGGACACGAACTTCGGGGGGCGGTTGACTCACACTTTGCTCTTCTTCTTGTGGCGTCCTCGCCGGGGCCTGGGGATGGAGGCGGGCTTTCCCGGATAGGCGCGCTCCCCCTGCCGGATCTCACGAGCTCCGGAGGGGGCGAGACCGCCCTCGTCGGCTTCTCTCCGCAACCACGTCTCGAGGATCCACTCCCATCCCAGGCACTCCCTGACCTGGCTGGGTCGGAGTCCGATGAGGCGCTGCATCTGATTGCTGAGCGAGAAGCCGTCGGGGTAGCCGAAATCGTACGCTATCGACGCGATGTTCGCCTCCGAGTTCTGGAGTGTCGTGGAGAGGCGGAGGAGCCGACCGAACTGCAGCCAGTGCGATGGAACGGGCAGGCCTCGCGTCATGAGTCTGCGGCCCAGCGCGCGTCGACTCAAATACAGGCTTCGTGAGAGGGCGCTGACGGACCGGAGCTCGGACGAGAGCTCGAGGATTCTCCTGAGGAGGCGCGTCGTGTCGCGATCGACCTTCAAACCACGCCACGCCAGATAGTCCGTCACCTCCACGGGCAAGTCCAGTGGAGGCCGCCGAAGCGCCTCGGCGATGTCGCTCGCCTGGACCCCTTCGTGACGGGGAAGGAGGCCATGAGGGCGGCACCTCTGGACGGCGTGCAGGAGGTTCGGATCGTCCTCGATGCGGTCGGCGTCGGGGAGGAGCACGATGAGCGCCAGGCCCCCCGGGCGACGCTCCAACAGGCGTCGCGTCTCCGCGTAGCGACCCGAATCCAACGTCCATAGGACCGCCGACCCCGGGATCCGAGCTGCGTCCCGGAGGGCGTCCCGATGTGGCTGAAGCTCGGAAAGGCGATCGTACGGGTGGCTGAGGAGCTGCAACTCGGCGTGTGGCATGGTTTCCTCCGATTCAGGGCGGCCGGTGTCGCGTTCCAGGGTAGACCTTCGCCGTCATCATCCCGTCATCGCCCATTCCCCAATCCGGGCGACCCCGCTGAACATCGATGACGCTCCGGCGCGCCTCCAGCATTGTCTCCGATCTGGGACTGGCGCATATTGTCCTAAATAGAACCGGGTTCTAATGAAACGCGCATTAAGCGCGCATTAAGCGAAGGACATGACCGAAGCCTCGGCCCATCTGAACCCCCCGAAGCAGGAACGCTCCCAGCAGACGCTGGAGCGGATCGTGGCGGCCTCTCTCGAGATTCTGGCCACAGAGGGTCCTGCGGGGCTGACCGTGCACAAGGTCGTGGAGAAGGCCGAATCCTCCGTGGGCTCCTTCTATGCCCGTTTCAAGGGAAAGGAAGACCTCCTCGACTATCTCGGCGATCGCATCTGGACCGAGGCCCTGGAGCGATGGACCGACGCCCTGGCCGCGAGGGATTGGAATCGCCTGTCGCTCCCGGAGATGGTCGAGGTCGCGGTGGGTCTGCTCATCGACGCTCAGCGGTCTCGCTCGGCTTACCTGCGGGCGTTGGATTGGGCGAGTGGGGGACCCAACGACGCCTATGAGACGTTTCGCGCGGAGCTCCTGGTGGGGCTGGGACGCATTCTGCTCACCCGCTCCGGCGAGATGCAGCATCCGCGGCCTGAGCTGGCGGTCCGCCTCGGTCTTCGGGCCGTCCTCGGTGTCGTCGACGCCGAGTTTCGGGAGGTCGGGCACCGGCTTCCCCGACAGACGCTCGTCGACGAGTGTCGCACGCTGCTCCTCGGTTATCTCGTGGGTCTGGAGGCCCAATCCGCCCCGGAGGAGAGCGTGGATTTCTTCGACGTCTGGAGCTGAGGACGGACGCATCCTGGACTCTGGCCGAGCCCTGACGATGGTCGGTCGGCACTTCTTGACGCAGTGGTGTAGGAACCGATCCCCGTCATCCTTCGGCTTCGCCGGCGTATGGAAGACCGGAACGACACCAGGGCGTGAGGATCCGCCAGAACGAGATGCATAGAGCGATCGACCGTATGATCGAGAGGACAAGACACAGGACCGTGAATTGGCCGTGGACCGGAGTGGTCGTCGTCCTGACCGGGCTGACGGCCATGGCGGCCTCGGCGCAGGAGAACGGCACGGCCGTGCTGCAGGGCATGGTGTTCGACTCCACGCGAATGGAGGCGCTCTCCGGCGCCCGGGTCGCCGTGATGGGCACGACCGTGACCGGTGCGACCGATGCCGACGGGCGTTTCACGCTGGAGGATGTTCCGGCCGGCTCGCACTGGGTCACGTTCTATCATCAGCGTCTACAGACGTTGGGGGTGAGCCCGCCCTCGAGAGAGGTGGAGCTCACGCCGGGAGGCTCGAGCCGGGTGCAGCTCGCGGTGCCTTCGGAGGAGACCCTGCTCAAGGGCTGGTGTCTGGCCGAGCAGTCGTCCCCGGACTTCGCGGTGGTCGCAGGCGTCGTGACCGACTCCCTCACGGGCGTGCCGATGCCGCGGGCCCTGGTCACGGCCGAGGCCCTGGGCACCTTCACCGGGATCCCTCCCGTTGAGGTCCGTGCCGACGACTCGGGCTATTTCCGGATGTGTTCCGTGCGCTCGGGCGTCGATCTGAAGCTGCAGGCCCACTTCGGGCAGAACTCCGGTCGCAGCGTGGAGCTTTTCCTGGAGCCCGGGACCGCCACGATCCAGGATCTGGAGCTCCTGATGTCGTCGGAGGGCACGTTGGTCGGCTACGTCCGGGATTACATCTCGGGTGACCCGGTGACCGGGGCCACCGTCTCGGTGGTGGGAACGAGCAGCTCCACGCTCACGGACGCGACGGGCCGCTTTCTACTCGATGATCTGCCCCCGGGTCGCCACCTGGTGACCACCGATCATCTCGCGTACGAGGAGCGGACCGACTCGGTGACGATCTTCAGCCAGGAGACGGTGGACATCGAGGTACGGATGGCGACGGAGGCGTTGGAGGTCGAGGGCCTGGTCGTCACCGCGCGAACGCGTTTCGGCCGTACCAGCCTCGCCGGCGACGCCAAGCGCGCCGATTTCATCGGCCGGGAGGAGATCGAAGCCGTGCTTCCGCGGGTGACCGCGACGCCGGATCTCCTCCGGACCATGAACACGCCCGGTCTCCGCATCCGGGAAGTCTACACGGTCGACGAGCTCACGGGCGTGATGGTACCGGCTTTCTGCATCGAGATCCGAAGGACCGCGGGCGACCAGTGTCGACCCGCCGCCGTGGCCCTGAACAACGTCATCGTTCCCTATCCGGACCAGGTGCTTCGCGATCTCGATCCGAACATCATCGACCGAATCGAGATCCTGAGCCCCATCGATGCCCAGTTCCAGTTCGGCACGGTCGCGGGTAACGGGGCCGTGCTCATCTTCACGCGCTGAGGCTCCTCCACGGGCACGGGAGCGCGGGTGACGCGCCGAAGGAGCCGCCACTCCCGGCTCCTGACCCTCTCCCTGGGAACGCTGATGGTGTTCGGATGTGATGCTCCGCCTCCCGAGGATCTCGGTCCCGAGGGCGGGACGCTGAAGCCGTGTCCGGACACGCCGAACTGCGTGCACACCGGGAACCGCGATCCCGACGGCACGGAGGGGCTGTTCCTTCGCGACGACGCCTCCGCTCGCGATGTCATCGAGACCATCCGGAGCGTCGTGGAGTCGATGCCCCGCACCACGGTCATGGAGGCTTCGGAGCGTTACCTCCACGCCGAGGCGCGCTCGCTCGTCTTCGGCTTCGTGGACGATCTGGAGATCCTCGTCCGGGACGACGGGGAGCTCGTCGTCCGCTCGGCGTCTCGTCTGGGTCGAAGCGATCTCGGGGTGAATCGACGGCGCGTGGAGGATCTGCGCGATCGGCTGCGGGAGGCAGGAATCATCGCCTGAAGACCTGCCCCTTCCAGCGCGGACGGACGAGTCAACGCTCCAGCCGATAGCCCGCCTTGCGGACGGTGAGGATGTGCCTCGGCTTCGACGGACGATCCTCGAGCTTCCTGCGGAGCTCCGCGATGTGGATATCCACCGTTCGCGTCATGACGTCACTGTTGGCGTACTCCCACACCTCTTCGAGCAGCTCGGGACGAGAGGCGACGTCACCTTCGCGCCGGAGGAGGGCCACGAGCAGATCGAACTCCTTGGGAGTCAGCGCCACCTCCTGACCACCCTTGGCGACCGTCCGGCTGCCTTCGTCCACGGTGACGTCTCCGAACGTCGCTTCCAGGCCACCGCCATCGGCGCGCTCGGAGCGCTCCGACGACGTGCGTCGCAGGAGCGCCCGGACCCGTGCCACCAGCTCGAGGGTGCTGAACGGCTTGGTCACGTAGTCGTCGGCGCCGCTGTGGAAGCCCATGATCACGTCCGCTTCCTGGTCCCTCGCGGTGAGCATGAGCACCGGCATCTCTCCCCCGCCCGCCCTCAGCTTCTCCAGGACCTGGAACCCGTCCATGCCGGGAAGCATGACGTCGAGCAGCACGAGATCGGGCCTGCCGTCCCGGGCCTCTTCGAGACCTGTCGGTCCGTCCTTCGCCACGATGACCTCATAGCCCTCGAACTCCAGCGTCTTCCGAAGTCCGAAGGCCAGATCCTCGTTGTCCTCGATGATGAGGATCTCCGTCATGCCGTCCGCTCCGTCTTCCGCGTATACGCGAGAGGCAACTCGACGACGAATCGAGCGCCGCCCCCGGCCGCCTCCTCGACGCGGGTCCTGCCATCGTGCAGCCGGACGAGATCGGCGACGATGGCGAGTCCGATCCCGGTGCCGGGCGTCGATGCCTCCACTTCCCGGGAGAGTCTCCGGTAGGGCTTCCAGAGCCGATCACGGTCGGCCGGCGGTACGCCGGGTCCCTCGTCGGACACGGCGATGCGGCCGTATTCGCCCTGCCCTCCGATCTCCACCCCTATGGTCTGGCCGGGTGCGCCGTACTTGATGGCGTTGTCGAGGAGGTTGACGACGATACGGGACAGGGCGTCGCGATTCGCGTGGACCACGAGTCCGCAGTCCGCGTCCACCTCGATGCGCATGCCCCGGTCCTCGAGGAGGGGGACGACGGCGTCGATGCCGTCGGCGCATGCATCGGCGAGGTCCAGCTCCTCTTTCGGCCATCCCAGGCCCGAGGTACGACGAAGGCGCGTGAACTGGAGGATGTTCTCCACCAGATGACTGAGGCGTCGGGCCTCCCGGTTGATGACCCGGACCGCTCGCCCCTGGTCTTCCCGGGTCAGGAGCTTCCCCTCGTTCTGAAGCTCGGAGAACATCTGGATCTGCGCCAGCGGTGTTCTCAGCTCGTGGGAGACTCCCGAGACGAAATCGTCTCTCAGTTGCTGGAAGCGCTGCTCGCGACGCTGCTGCACGAAAGCCGCAGCGCCCAGACCCAGCGTGAGAAGCAACATGAAGACGAGGAGCGGCAGCCTCGAGCTCGGAACGCCGCCGATGATGAGCTGAGGGGCGGCCTCGGTTCTTATGGTGGCCTCCGCCACGAGCGTGCCGAAGTCGGCGCCCAGGGCCTCCGTGGCCGTCCATCGATGGGGCTCGACGGGATCGCTCGCCCACACCACCAGACCCTCGCCGTCGCGGATCCGAACCACCAGGAGCGAATCGTTGGGTTGACCCCTCGCGATGGGATGAGGGAGCAGGGCACGCTCCCGGTAGACCACGTCGACGAGGTCACCGAGATCGGTCGCTCTCACCGCGAACCCGTAGGTGACGTCCCCCTCGTCGGCTCCGTCCCGGGCCAGAAGGAAGCCGATGGCCAGGTCCTCGTCCGCCACGGTCCCGGCCGGCACCGTCACGATACCATTGCTGCGCCGACCCATGGGCTGGGCCGCGATGAGCGATGTCAGGACGTCCTGCGCATCGGCGTCGAGCCGCGTCGGCACGGTCTCCACGATCGCCCGCCCTCCCGAGCCGCTGGTGATGCGGAAGAGAAAGACCGGATCTGCGAATCCGGGGCAGGGGCAGCCTTCGGCCTGTGCGGCCCGATGAAGATCCCATCCCGCGGCCTCGACCGGGGGGAGATCGCCGCCCATCCGTCGCCGGATGGGCCGGAAGGCGTCGCGAAGGACGTCGTCCACCTCCGATCGGACGGCCCGGGCGAAGGCCCAGGCCGAGATCCCGGCGTAATCGTTCAAGGCCGATTCCACGGCCCGCTCGTGCGACCGGGCGGCGTCGGCGGCCTCGTAGGCCAGCCATAGGGCCAGAATCATGGTGGCCCCGAGGAAGCCCAACAGGAGCGATCCTCGGGGAAGCGACGGTCCGAGGTTCATGCTCAGGTCCGTGTGACGAAGACGTTCGTACCGTACGTTATCGGACTGCGCGCTCCATCGCACGAAGAGGGCGTAAGGTTTGCGTACGGATCGTGTCGGACCGGGGGTGCGTCAGCCGTCCCCCGCCTGCCCCGTGTCGTCGAGCCCGAGCGCGGCGGTGCTCACCACGTAGATGTCCTCGTAGCGCCGGTTCCGGTCGCTGGCGAAGAAGAAGTGTCGGCCATCGGGGGAGAACCGCGGATGGCCCTCGAACGCCGGTGAGTTGATCGGCTCCGGCAGGAGCCGGGGCGTGCTCCAGCCGTAGTCGGTCCGTTCGGAGACGTAGAGGTCGTCGTCGCCGTAGCCGTCGCTGCCGCGATACCCTTGGAAGATCAGATGACGACCGTCGGGGGAGAGGACCGGATTCGATTCGTCGCCGGCGGAATTGAGCCGGAGCGGCCGCGGGTCCACGAACTCTCCCAGCTCGTTCCCTTCGGCCACGTAGATGTCACTTCCCCAGTCGGGGCTGACCCGGGTCCAATAGAGGAGTACACCGTCGGCCAGGAGGAAGGGGCCCAGCTCCATGCCCACGTCGAAGTCGTCGATCTCCCGGCCTGGACGGTTGACCGTCCCGGGGAGGGGGCGCGGCTCCGACCATCCCGTGCCGTCCCGCTCCACCAGCCAGATGTTCTCGCTCCGATCCCAACGCCCCCGAGCGGGCCGTCGCGACGAGAACAGGAGCGCGGATCCGTCGGGCAGGATGAAGGGCGCCTCGTCTCCTTCCCGAGAGAAGGGGGCCGGTTGGGGCTCCGACCATGAGCCGTCGCTGAATCGCGAGTGGAAAATGAGGGCCGGACCCCGTCGCGGTCGACGTGTGAAGTAGACTTCGCGTCCATCGGGCCTGAACGTCAGACCGTACTCCCGCTGGGCCGTGGAGATGACGCCCGGCGCGAACACGCGAGGTTCGGGCACCGGCTCACTCATCCACTCGGCACCGGGCTCGGCGCACGCAACGATCGGGATGAGACATACCGCTGCACTGCCTGCGAGTCGCCTGGACGTGGTCATCGGGTCTGGCCGGTGACGGAAGCCCGAATGGCCGTGCCGCGGATCAGCGGGGTCACGGCAGCGATCTCCTCGGCGAGCCCGAGCACCACCATCAGATCGCCGGGCTCGATCCTCTGGTCTCCACCCGGATTGGGGATCATCGTACCCCCACGGCGGATGGCCACCACGCTGACGCCGTAGAGATTACGGAGATCCGTCTCCCGCAACGCCTGGCCTCTGAGGGGACTGGCGGGTCCCACCTTGAGGGTCTGGATCTCTACGTCCGTGAGGGTCGAGCCGAGATCCGCGAAGTCGGCGGAGCCGGATCGGCTACGGAGCATCTCATACTGTCCGGCCCGGAGCTCGGCGATGAAGGCATCGATCTCGCTCTTCGGAATCAGGTAGGTGGAGAGGATCCGGGCGACGATCTCGATGGACGTCTCGAGCTCCTCGGGAATCGCAGCGTCGGCCCCCAGCTCGAGGAGGGAGTCGACCTCCCGGATCTGTCGGGTTCGTACCACGATGGTGCACGAGGGATTCATGCCGCGAGCCAGCGAGATGATCTGGCGCGTCGCCGCCGGGTCCGAGATCGCCACGACCAGGGCGTGTGCCTGCGCCAGCCCGAGGTACTCCAGGAGAGGCTGCCGGGTCGCGTCGCCATAGACCATCTCGACACCTTCGGCCCGCGCCGAAGCCACCAGGCTCGGATTCATCTCCACGACCACGTACGGTATGCCCCCGAGGCGCGCGGCGAGTGCGACGTTCCGCCCGTTCGTACCGAACCCTACGATGATCACGTGCCCCGAGCGGTCGACGGCATGCCCGTGCGGATCGGCCTCGAGGCCTCCGGGGCCGAGACGACCGAGAAACGACGTCCTCTCCAGCAGGCTCCCTAGGGGACGGGCGAGGCCGAGCATGAGCGGCGTCACGCCCATGGTCACCACGGCGACGGCCACGAACCACTGATAGGTCGTCTCGGTCATGAGACCCGCTGCGATACCCGTCCCCGCGAGGACGAAGGAGAACTCTCCCACTTGACTCAAGGAGAGGCCCGTCGTGACGACGGTCGTGGTCGATGCGCCGGCCGCCGCGGCCGCGGCGCTCCCGGCCAACGTCTTCAGCACGAGCACACCCGTCACGAGAATGGCCAGCGTGCCGATCTCGCCGGTCACGAGTCCCACGTCGAGGAGCATTCCGATGCTGACGAAGAAGAAGCTCGCGAAGAGATCGCGGAAGGGTAGAATGTCTGCGAGGGCCTGATGCGAGTACTCGGACTCGGAGATGAGCAGTCCGGCCAGGAACGCGCCGAGCGGCAGAGACATCCCGGCGAAGCCTACCGCCCAAGCGACAGTCAGACACACGGTTACGACCGTAAGCAGGAACAGGTCGCGGTTTCGGGTGCGTACGACTCCATGGAGGAGCTGCGGGACGACGAAGCGTGCCAGGACGATGGCGGCTCCCAGGGCCAGGACCGTCTTCCCGACGAATCCGGCCACGGCGGTCCCGAGCCCCTCGGATCCACCGGCCAGGATCGGGATGAGCAGGGTCATCGGTACGATCATCAGGTCCTGGTAGACCAGAATCCCCAGGCCCATGCGGCCATGCGGCGCGTCGACCTCCGCGCGCTCCTGGAACAGCTTGAGGACCACTGCCGTCGAGCTCAGCGAAGCGATCATCCCGAGGAAGATCGCCTCCTGCGGTGGAAGGCCGAGGCCACCGGCCACGATGGCTCCGAGGGCCGTGACGCCGAACACCTGGAGGCTCCCGCCGAGAAGCACGACGCGGCGCATGCGCAACAGGTCGGCGAGCGAGAACTCGAGGCCGATGGTGAAGAGGAGCAGGATGACGCCGATCTCCGCGATCTGCTCCACTTCGTGGATGGCGCTGACCAGTCCCAGGCCGTGGGGCCCCAGAAGGACTCCCGATACGAGGAAGGCGACGATGGAGGGCAGCCGCGCCTGGTGGGATATGTAGAGCACCCCGATGGAGACCACCAGGATCATCACCAGATCTGCGAAGAGGGGTGAGTGCATGCGATGCCGTCATGGGAAAGGGGTGGCCCGCGCTATGTCGTCTTCCGGGCCTCGAAATGCGCTCCGGCCAGCGAAGACGCAAAGGCCTCGATCTCCGCCCGTAGCTCCGGTCGTGCGCTCAGGACGGCGCGTACCCCGTCATCGGAGAGAAGATACTCCGATGGGTACGGACGCTCTTCGACGATACGCACATCCGCGAATCCCGCCCGACGATACGCATCGAGATAGTCGTCCCGAAAGGTCGGCAAGCATGCGGCGACGGCGTCCAGATCGCCACGGAGCGCGGCGGGTACCGACCGGTCCGAGACGAGATCCGAGATGGCCAACCGTCCACGCTTCTTCAGGACCCGGTGGACCTCCTGCAGCACGCGCACCTTGTCGTGGGTGAGGTTCAGGACACAGTTCGAGATCACGACGTCCACCGATTCGTCGGGGACCGGAAGCGCTTCGATCTCGCCGAGCCGGAACTCCACATTCGCAAAGCCCCCTTCGCGAGCGGCCTTCCGGGCCCGGTCGACCATCTGGGGCGTCATGTCGACCCCGATGACCCGGCCTTCGGGTCCGACCTGGCCGGAAGCGAGGAAGCAGTCGATCCCCCCCCCGGAGCCCAGGTCCAGAACGGTCTCGCCGTTCCTCAACGAAGCGAAGGCGGTGGGATTGCCGCATCCGAGGCCGAGGTCCGCCGTCTGGGGGACCGACGCCAGGGCCTCCTCTTCATAGCCTAGATCGGGCCCGCTGCAGCACGACGAGGCGCAACAGCCCTCCCCCTCTTCAGCCGCCCTTGCGTAGCGGCGGAGGACGGCGGACCGCAGGTCCGAGGGATTCGCGTTCGACATGGAACCTCCATGAATGTGGGTTGGTGGTTGTATCCTGCAACGACTGACCGAGAATCAAGTTCGGGCGGGACGCCCTCATCGCCGAGCGGGGTCCGGGTCAGGCCCGGGAGCCTCCTCGGTCGCCTACGAAGCAGCACGACCCTCCGGAGGCGTCCACTCGAGCCCGGAACGTCTTCCGGAGACGACGCATGAGCTTGACGATGGCCGCCCGGAACGCGGGATCGAACTCCTCCAGGAGCTCGGCGTACTCGGCGAGAAGGTCGGACTCGATGGCACGCTGAACGCGGCGACCTCGCTCCGTGGGCAGTAGATGCACGAGCCGACCGTCCTGCTCGTCCCGCCGCTTCTCCAGCATCTCCTTCTCGACCAGCCCGTTCGCGACGCGGCTCGCCGTACTCTTGTCGAGGTAGAGGTGGGCGGCCAGCTCGTTCACCGTCATCTTCCCCTCGTCCACGACGCCCTTGAGGGCGTAGCACTGGGTCACGCTGAGGTCATGACAGCACGCGCGGTCCCGATCCCGGAACTGAATGACCCGGACGAGCTCGCTCAACGCTTCGTTGAAGGCCTGGGCCACCGCTCGCTCCTCGGCCTTGCTCCTCGTGTCTGAAACTATTGTTGTCATAACCAACTATTAGCTCGAAGACCCATGGCCGTCAAGTCGGACCGCTCCTCAGTCGCGCTGCAGGTCGAGGAGGCTCAGGGGGTCGACGCTGATGCTCCCGTACCGCACGACCCAGTGCAGGTGGGGTCCCGTGACACGCCCGGTGGCTCCCACCAGTCCAATGGGCTGACCCGCGTCCACCGTATCCTCCGGCTCTACGAGCGGTCGACTGAGGTGGAAGTAGCCGCTGACGACGCCCCCGCCGTGATTCAGGTACACGACATTCCCGGCTAGGAGGAAGGGCGCCACCACCTCGACGATGCCCCGGGCCGCGGCCAGCACGGTGTCCCCCGGCGCCCCGCGTAGATCCAGCCCCATGTGTCGGCTCGAGATCTGCCCATTGAAGATGCGGCCGTCCCCGAAGCCGCTGGTCACGCGGCTGTTCCGTGGCAAGATGACGGAGTCCGTGGCGATCCTGGGAGTCCGGTGGGCGCGCCGCGCCGCCTCCGGGGCACTTGCCCGGTCCCGTTCGAGACGGGCCCGGTCCTCCGCTCCGAGAGGCGATCCGAACCGTGGGGCCACCCGAAGCTCCTCATGCTCGTACGAGCCGGGAGCGACCGGAACCTCGAAGGTCATCCTCTCCTCGCCTCCAGCGGCATACACGATCCGGAGGGCTCCGGACTCCGCGTCCGCGCCGCCCACGGGAACCGCTGCCCAGGTCTCGAAGGTTCCGTGGGCCGACCGGACGAAGTGGAGCTCCTCACCCGCGAAGGACCCGTGGACGCCCAGGAGGGGCGAGAGGGCGGAGGGAATGACCTCGATGCAGAAGAGACGTCCCTCCCCCGGAGGATCCGGCGACCATGATACCTCCGGCTCCACCCGTATCGCCTCGGCTCCGTCCTCGACGTGCTTCACGTCGGCATCCTGCACGAACACCCAGGCGAGGGCTGCGAGAAGCATCGTCCCGAGGCTCAGGCGAACGACCATGGCAGAAGATGGTATGCGGGCACCCTCTGCGCGAGAGATCCTTCACCCGGCTCGAAAGCCGGGAGTGCGCCAGGCGCTAGATCGAACAGCGCAGCAGACTCAAGAGCGGCGGACCGCCGAACGGGCCCGCCTCGGAGGTGAGGGCCACCCGTCCGTCGGGGCCGAGGCCGATGCCCTCGCCTTGGGACTCTCGAAGGGATCTGAGGTTCACGAAGCCTCCCGACACCGGACGCAGCGTGTCGGCCTCCATACGGTAGAAGGCCATGGACTGGTAGGTGCGGAGGGCCACGCGGGTCCCCTCGGGATCCGCTCCCGCGCCCGTGACCTGATTCGTCACCGGCTGGGCTCCCCGCGTGAGCGTCTGCACCTCGATCAGCGTGACGGTGTCCGGTCGCAGCGGCGGTGGATAAGCGTACACGGCGATGGGATGGTTGCGACCCTTCGTGACGAGCTGTAGACGTTCTCCGGGCAGGACGAAGAGCGCTTCCACGTCCCGGGCTCCGTTCGGGAGGCGGATGGGAAACACCTCCACATCGCCGATGTCGGCTCCCAGCGGAACGCTCGGCTCGGCGATCCGGAGAATCCGGATGTCTCCGGGTGACCGAGCCTCCTGGTTGTCTCCCGTGTCCGCGACGTAGAGACAGTGACCGTGGCGCGCGCACCGTCCGGCGGCGATGTCCTCCCAGTCCCGTGTGCGCATGCCGACGGGGAGCGATCCCAGACTTCCGCCGAGCGTGTCGAGGGCGAACAGCCGCGAGCTTCCGTCGTTGTGGGTCCAGAGAATCCCGGGGTCGCGCGTGCCGAACGTCACTCCGCTGGTCTCCGCCAGTGCCGAAGGGAGCACCAGGTCCGTGTGGAGGGGCGTGCACTCCGGACTGGCCAGGACGACGGGGGCGCACGCGAGCAGCACGGCGCCCACCAACGTCGCCGTCAGCGCCCGAGTCCCCTGGGTCCAGCCGACTCCCCATATGGTCCCCACCCCGGGGCCCTCCGGGTCAGGCCCCCGGCGATCCTTCATCCGTCGCATCGCCGGGGTCGGAGTCCCCGCTCTCTTCGGCATTCCGCATGGCCTCGGCGTGGACTGCAGTCAAGACCTGCTCGAAGACCTCCAGGGGAAGCGCACCCTGGAGTGGGGGATATCCGAGCACGATGAAGGTGGGCGTTCCTCGAACCCCCAGCTGGCTGGCCAGCGTCGTCGAAGAGGCGACGCGGCTCAGCCGCTCGTCGTTCGTGACACAGGCCTCGAAGGCGTCCATGTCGACGCCCAGCCCCGAGACCCACTCCCGCACGACCTGCATGGGCTCATCGGACCGCTTCCAGGCGCTCTGGTCCTCCCACAGTCGCGTATTCAGGGACTCGAAGGCCGCCTCGTCCTGGACGTACGTGCACTCGGCGGCCTCCGTCACCGCCAGGGAGTTGTCGAACATCCCCGTGACGAAGGGTACGAACTTCCACTCCACCATGCCGGCTTCGATGTAGTCGCTGAGGATGGTCGGGAAGCTCTCCATGTGGAACTTGCGGCAGTATCCGCAACCGTAGTCCGAGAGCTCCAGCACCTTCACGGGGGCCTCTACAGAGCCCCGGTCGAAGCCCAGCGCCGACACCGGCACGCGAGCGCCCTCCTGGGCCAGGGACGGATCCACGGCCAGAGGGGTCGATTGCCCGTCTCCGGCGGGCTGGCTCAGCAGATCCCGAGTCAGGGATTCCGTGCTGCTACCGGGAGCGTCGGACCTCTCGTCGCCGCCACACGCCGCCACCAGGAGCGCGGTGGCGAGACCGAGGATGGTTCTCTTGTTCAGGCTCATTGTACGTCCAAGTTGATGAGTTGCCCCATGTCGGCCAAGAAGGCCGTCAAGCTGGCGAACCGTCCCGTCACCATGAGAAGGCCGATGGCGACGAGGATCGTTCCGGCGGCCCACCGTAGCGGAACGATCCAGCGCCGTGCCCAGGCGCTTCCGGCCAAGAAGCCGTTGAGCGCTGCCGAAGCGGCGACGAACGGCACCCCCAGCCCCAGAGCGTACGTCGCCAGAAGCGCCGTACCCTCGACCATGGTCGCCTCGAAGCTCGCATACAGCAGGATGGATCCGAGGATCGGTCCTATGCACGGCGTCCAACCGGCTCCGAAGGCGACACCCACCAGGAGCGACCCCGCCAGGCCCGCCGGGCGGGAAGAGATCTCTACACGCTTCTCCTTCGCGAGTGCCGGGAGTCGGAGTACGCCCGCCACCAGGAGACCGAACACGATCATCACCGCGCCACCGAGACGATTGAGCCACGGCAGCGCTCCGGCCACCACCGAGCCCAGGGCGGTGGCCACCAGTCCCATGGTCATGAAGACCGCCGCGAAGCCCGCGACGAAGAGGACGGAATGGAGCACCGCCGTCCTTCGGACCTCCGGAGCCGATCGCTCCGACAGCTCGTCGAAGGTCAGGCCCGATACGAAGGCCAGATAGCTGGGGACCACAGGGAGGACGCAGGGCGACAGGAACGACACGAGTCCCGCGAGAAACGCCAGAGGATAGGAGACCTGGACGTCCACGGCCGCGTGTCGTCAGAGCTTGAAATCGGTCAGAAGGCGCTTCTCTTCGTCCCCGAGCTTCGCCTGGATCTCCAGAAAAGGCTCCAGCGTGCTCCCCTTCAGCTTCTCCCGGAAGAGCTGGTCGAGCTGGAAGAGCCCGGCGGAGTTCGAGAGGTTCACCGTGATGCGGACCGGGTGGGACTCGCCGGCCTCGATGGAGATGGACTCCACCGCCGCGGCGGACACCGAATGGATGGACAGGGATCCCGCCTCGAAGGGGATCCGTGACCTTCCCTTGGCCATGTCCAGCGCGTCGGCGATCCGGACGACCCCCGCCTCCAACGTGAGCGGACGCCCTCCTGAGCGATGCGAGATGATGGCGTGGAGGATCTCCGAGCGCATGATGGTCTCCGACCGTGGCGGGTACAGCTCGGGGAGGATTGCGCGGAGCTTGCCTTCCGCCAGGAAGAGCGAGAACGCTTCGTGGTCCTCCCGGTGGATGGAGATCCCCACGTCGTGGAGGAGAGACGCCAACGCCACGACGACCTCGGCGTCCTCCTGCTCCATGCCATAGTTCTCGACGATGCCCGGCCGAATGCCGGCGTCCGCGAGGAGGCGCAGGAGCCGAACCGCGATGTTCATCACGATCTTCACGTGGACGGGCCCATGGTCCGTCATCTGCAGCCGCTCGACGGCATTGACATTGGCCGCGATCCACAGGCCGTACAGGTCGTCGTCGTCGTTGACCCGCTCCATGACCTGACGGAGCTTGGGATTGTGCCGGTCCGGAACCGCCATCCGGATCCGGCTCTCGAATCGCGCCTCGACCTCGCGACGGCTCGCCTCCTCCGCCCGACGGAGCTCCTCGTCGTCGACGTCGACGCCCCCACCCGGAACCTCCAGCGTGGGCTCCGAGTCGTCGGCCAACGCCCCTTCGCTCGGGCCCTCCGAGGACATGCTCAGCGCCGCTTGGCCCACATGACGAGGGCGAGGCCCACCGCGGCCCCGAGGAGTGCTCCCCCGGCGACGGTGTTGAAGGAAGCGCCCGGGACGCGGCGCGGAGGCACGCGACGCCGTGCGTCTCGACGCGGATCGGCTCCGGAGGGGCCCGCGACGTCTTCGCTCGTGGCCTCGGCAGCCGCGAAGGATCCGACTCCGGCTCCCTCCTGGCCGGAGCCATCGGCCAGTTCCTGGTACGGGACGGTCTCGTCGGGACCGCCGTCCCAGTCACACGTGGGGCAGTCGAGCATGTCGCGCTCCTCCGCCGTGCGGTTGGAATACACGACCTCATCGCCGCAGAGCGGACATCCGAGGCCGCTCGGTCGAGGCTCGATGATGCCATACAGCGCACCCTTCGAGAGCTCGAGCTCGTCGGCAATCTGGTTGACGCTCTTGTCGGACTCCCAATACAACGCGTTGGCCCGCTCCATCACCGCCGGTGTCACCTCGGATGCGTGCATCGCCGTCTTCTCCCCTCGCTTGACCCTTTCGAAGCGTCTGCTGAAGATAACCTTCCCCCACGCCCGGAGCGACCGGCCTAAATCCGCGTCCGACCGGGGCTTTCACAATCCGAGCACAGGGCCGACCATCGTGGTTGCCGGTACGATGAAGATCCCCGTGTCCCACGGGGAGCTCGAAGCGATCCTCAAAGAGCCCGACACGTCGCCCCGGGGCGCCGCCGTGGTCTGCCATCCGCATCCGCTTCACGGCGGGACGATGCATACGAAGGCGGTGTACCGGGCGGCTCAGGCCTTGAACGAGGCGGGCCTTCTCGTCCTCCGCTTCAATTTCCGGGGGGTCGGGAGAAGCACCGGAAGCTACGACGAAGGCGTGGGTGAGCAGGAAGATCTCCGCGAGGTGGTGGACTGGCTGGTGGCCGAGCACCCGGAGCAGCCCGTGGTGGTTGGGGGCTTCTCCTTCGGCTCGATGGTGGCGTTGAACGTGGGGGCCGCCGACGAGCGGGCGGTCGCTCTTCTCGGCCTGGGCCTTCCCGTGGATCTCGAGGAGCGGTACGACTTCGCGGTCCTGGCGGAGGCCGACAAACCCGTCCTCGTCGTCCAAGCCGAAGAGGACGAGTTCGGACCCGCGTCCGTCGTGCGGGAGACCCTCCAACCCCTGGGCTCGCACATCACTGTGGTTCCGATATCGGGAACCGATCACTACTTCGAGGGTCGCCTCGATGAGCTGAGAGAGGTGGTCCGGGGCTACTTCGAGACGGGCCCCGGCTCCCGGGTGCTGGCCACGGTGTAGAGCAGACGGGTCGGGGGGGACTGGGAGACACCCGTGGAAGGACGCTCCGATGGAGGAGGAAACGCTCGTGCGCAGTCGTGACCGCGTGCTTCAGAGTCTGGAGAATGTCTTCCGGGAGGCCTTCACGGCCGCGGAGGCCGAGGGCGACACCAGAAGGATGGAGGCGCTGGACATGGAGTACCAGCGCGACCAGCTCCGTCTAGAGGTTCTGCTCGACATCCGGGAGCTTCTCACGCCGGAGCCCGAGGACGAGTCGACCTCTCTTCTGGAGAAGGCCCAGAGCATCCGAAAGCTCACTCGCCTCCCCAAGCTGCCCTGACGTGAAGATCTACACGAAGACCGGCGACGACGGCCGGACAGCGCTCTTCGGTGGTGGCCGAGTCCCGAAGGACCACGTTCGGGTGGACGCGTATGGCATCATCGACGAGCTGAACGCGATCCTCGGCTGGTGCGTCACCCGGGTCTCGGATTCCCGGCTGGTGAAGCGTCTCGAGACGATTCAGCACGACCTCTTCTCGGTGGGTGCCACGCTCGCGACCCCTCCGGCTGACCCGGGACGGGAGCGTCCGCGTACCCCCGAGCTTCCGGTGGATCGGGTCGAGGAGATGGAGCGATGGATCGACGAGGCCGGAGACGAGCTTCCGGACCTCAAAGCATTCGTGCTTCCCGGTGGCGAGGAAGGCGCCTCCAGGCTGCATGTGGCACGGACGGTCTGTCGGAGGGCCGAGCGCGCCGTGGTGCACTTGTCCGGGCTCGAGGCCGTGGACCCCTCGATCATCGTCTACCTGAACCGGCTTTCCGATCTTCTCTTCACGTTCGCCCGCTTGGAAAACCACGGTTCAGGCACCGGTGACGTGACCTGGGTCAAGCCGGAGGAGGGCTCCCCTTCGTGAAGCATCGACGCTTCGCGTGGGGCGTGGGATCGGGGTCGGAGCTCCGAGGCGACGTGCGCTGGCTCCCGGGACCGGAGTCCCCCGGGGCGGTGATCGTGGTGCACGGATTCAAGGGCTTCAAGGACTGGGGCTTCTTCCCCCGGGTCTGCCGGGAGCTGGCCCGCGCGGGCCTCGTGGCGGTCTCCTTCAACTTCTCCCGGAACGGCATCGGGGACGATCCCCTGGAGTTCACAGCCCTGGAGCGCTTTGCGGCGAACACGCTCAGCCTGGAGCTCGACGAGCTCCTCGGGGTCATCCGCAGCGTCCAGGAGGGCTCGCTCCCCACGGGGAGGCCTTCACGGATCGGGCTTCTCGGCCACAGTCGAGGTGGCGCTCAGGCCATTCTCGCCGCCGCGGAGCACGAGGGCGTCGATGCCTTGGCGACGTGGGCCGCCGTCGCCGATTTCGATCGTTGGGACGACGAGACGAAGGCTCGGTGGAGGGAGCGTGGCCGCATCACCGTGAAGAACGCGAGGACCGGTCAGGAAATGCCCCTGGATGTCACGCTCCTGGAGGATTTCGAGGCCAACCGTGACCGCCTCGACGTGCAGCGT
This sequence comes from Longimicrobiales bacterium, assembly GCA_033722275.1. Lineage (GTDB taxonomy): Bacteria > Gemmatimonadota > Gemmatimonadetes > Longimicrobiales > Gaopeijiaceae > UBA2589. The sequence continues at coordinate 35,839 of JAWVZK010000002.1, forward strand.
GCCGCGCGCCGAGTGACGGTGCCGTGGCTCGTGGTCCACGGCGAGGACGACGAGACCGTGGATCCCGAGGAGGGCCGACGGCTGGCCGCGCTGGGCCCCATGGCCGACTGGGTCCCCATCCAAGGGGCGGGCCACACCTTTCAGGCTCGTCATCCCTTCGACGGTGCGCCCCCGGAGCTGGAGAAGGCGCTCGCGGCCACGCTGGAGCACTTCCAAGAGCACCTTCCGACATCGTCCTGACCATGAAGCTCGAAGGGCGCTCGGGCCACATGGCGCGCTCACTGGCGGCTGCGGCGATCAGGGACGGAGCTCGCGAAGCCGAGGTGTCGACGCTGGCACGGGCTTACTCCATGGCCATGGTCCCCCGAGTCGCTGCGCTGGAGGATGACCATCATCCCGCCTACCTGCACCCGGGGCGCTCCGCCCTGATCCTTCTCCGAGACGTGGGCGGAGTGGACGTGTCCGTCCTCTCCATCGCCGCCGTCCACGAGTCACAGGATGGCGCGCTCCGGCTGCCGGTCGAGCGCGTCGAAGCCGAGCTGGGGCCGGAGGTCGCCGAGGGGCTGACCTCCATCCCCCTGCCCGGTGACGAGCGTCTGGTGGAACGACTCGTCGGTCTGGGTCCCGCTCTCTCCCTCGCAGCCCTGGCGGAGCGGCTCGACCATCTCCGTCATCTGCATGTGCGGGACGATCTCGCGGAGAGTTGGACGGAGGCCTACGACGAGGCCGTCGAGGCCTGGCTCCCCTTCGCGTCTCGCGTCCATGAGACACTGGCTCGACGATACACGCACTGGGCCCGGAGATTCGTGCGCCGCATCTGAGGTCCTGGCGACACCGGTCGGGGCTTCAGTTCCCCCTGGTGTAGATCATCCACACGCCGTTTCCACCACCCAGTCCGAAGAGATTTCCAGCCTGGAGAGGCTTGTAGATGACCATCCGCTCGATGGCGTCCGGCGGCATCCGCAGCGCCAGCTCCGGATCGGTGGCGCGAACGTCGTTGATGAAGACCAGCATCTCCACGCATCCCGACTGGATCATCTTCACTTGACCGGTCGTGAAGCCCACGCATACGCGCCCCGTCGTGGAGTTGGGCCGGACGATGACGCCGGGTATGTGGAGAGAGCGGAGAATGTCCGAAGCATCCCGGGCCTGCTGGCGTACCCGGTCGATCTCCTCCGTGGTGATCACGATGCCTCCCCGGCGCCGATCGATGGTCACCGGGGGCGCCTCCGCCGTCACCGTGATGGGCGCCATCTCGATGGGACGGGTGTCGAGCCGCATCTCGACACTGAGCTTCTGATCCGCCGGAATCACCAGCGTGTCCATCTTCACCCCGTAGGCGAGATGGTCGGCCATCAACATGTAGGTCCCGGGCACCACGTCGCCCAGCTCGAAATGCCCGCTCCCGTCGGTGAGCGCTCTGTGCGGCGTGCCTCGGAGCCATGTCTCGGCTCCCTCGACACCCTCGCCGGAGGAGCGATCCACCAGGCGCCCTCGGACTTGGGTCGATCCGTGATCGAAGAGAGGCAGGGCGGCCTCGGTGAAGCCGTCCTCGGTGACGGTGACCTCGCGGCGCGCCCCCTGACGGCCGAAGAAGGAGCCCGACAGAAGGACAGGCACGTCGGCCGGAACGGAACAAGTCCGGTACCAGCCGGCTGGCCCGGTCTGGAGGCTCAGGGTGTTGAGGGCGGAGGGGTCTTCGCCCTGCTGCCACGACAGGGTCACCTGAGCGCCTCCCAGGGGCAGCCCGCTGGACCCGTCCACGACCCGGCCGGCGATCGCCCCCGAATGGCGCGGCGTCTCCTCCAGGAGACACTGCGACTTGATCACCGTGGCCGCCGACGGCGTAGCCAGGGCGACCGTCTCCTCGGAGTCCGGACGGACGTTGATGATCTTCGGGCCCGGTGAGACACCCATCTGACCCAGGCGCTCGTGGAAGAAGAGAAGGGAGTAGTCACCGGCGGGGACGCTGTCGATCCGGAAGCGGCCCTCGGCGTCGCTCACGCCCCGATGGGACGTGCCATGGAGGTAGACCATCGCCTGGGGGAGCGGACCTCCCTGGATGGAATCGTGCACGGTGCCCGTCACGGACCCGGTCTGGGCTCGGACGGGGGTAGCCGAGGCGAGGATCCCTGCGACGAAGAGCGTTGCTGCGTTACCGGCTGTGGACATCTTCCTCTTCAAGTACCACGAAGACCTCCCATCGGGTCCTCCGGGATACCATACGCCGGACCGGCGGAATTCGTACAGGGGTGGGGGATTCCACCCATTGCCACGTCAGACGCACTTCCACAGCTTTTTGGTCGCTGTCCGACTCAAGGAGTTGCCCGAAGCCATGACCTACATCATCACAGAGCCCTGCATCGACACCAAGGACGCGAGCTGCGTCGAGGTCTGTCCGGTGGATTGCATCTACGAGGGCGACGATCAATTCTACATCCACCCCGACGAGTGCATCGATTGCGGGGCCTGTGAGCCCGAGTGCCCGGTTCAGGCGATCTTCCCCGATACCGACGTCCCCAGCGAATGGACGGAGTACGTGGAGAAGAACCGGACCCACTTCGAGTAGCGCGGAGGCTCCGGCGGCCTTCGTAGCGCCGACGTGGGGGCCGTGCAAGAAAGCGGCGGGAGGCGTCGGCCCCCGCCGCTTTCTTCACTTCGTCCCGCTCTGTTGCCGCACCTTCGTTGTGGGTCCGTCCACGTTGGACGGACGATGGCTCAGTAGCCGAGCTCCCGGATGCGCTCCAGCGAGATCGTCGGGGGCCGGCGCTCTTGCGAAGGAAGGAGCACCTGGCTCTTGTCGATCTCGCGCTGTTGGCGGACCAGGAGGAAGGTGGTGGTGGCCAACGCGGCGGCGCCGAGAAGACCGAGGGTGATGTGCTTCATCTGACAGGCCCTTCAGTGGGGGGGACGTACGCACCGTCGACCGATTCGACGACGGCTTCCCGCATGGATACGACGAGGATGTCCGGATGCGTCCTCCGAATACCTCACTACACTAACGATGTCGCACGGAATCGATCGAACGCAACCATTCTCCATCCCCCAGCGACGTCTCTCCTACCATGGACAACGAACGACCCCCGACGGTTGAGACGGCCCGCTCCGCGGATCCCCTGGAGCTGGCTCGGCTGTTCGTCGCCACGCCCTCGGTGAATCCGACCCTGTCTTCCGGCGGAGCGGGAGAAGGGCGAATGGCCGAGATCACCGCGGACCTCCTGGCGGGCTGGGGGCTCCTCACCGACGTCTACGAGGTGGCCCCTGGACGTCCGAACGTGGTGGCCAGACTGGAGGGTTCCGGTCCCACCCTGCTTCTCAACGGCCACCTCGACACCGTCGGGGTGGAGGGGATGGCCGACGATCCGTTCGGAGCCGAGATCCGCCAGGGCCGTCTCTACGGTCGGGGGGCCTGCGACATGAAGGGCGGTGTGGCGGCGTTGATGGCGGCCGCCGCCCGACTCCGGGAAGGTCCTCGCCCCAACGTGGTGGTCGCGCTCACGGTGGACGAAGAGCACGGGAGCATCGGGATGGCCGAGCTGGTCCGGCGCGGATGGGAGGGTCCATCTCCGGATCTGGCGGTGGTCTGTGAGCCCACCGACCTGAGCGTGATGCCCGCCCACAAGGGCTTCGTCTGGCTTCGAGCGACGTTCTCGGGCCGCGCGGCCCACGGATCCCGTCCCGAGGTGGGCGTGGACGCGATCCGCCACGCGGCCCTCTACCTGACGGCGCTGGAAGGATACCGCGCCGAGCTGCGTGCCAGACCGGCGCATCCGCTCCTGGGACACGGCTCGTTCCACGCGGGCGTCATCGAGGGGGGTACGGCCGAGTCGGTCTACCCCGACCGTTGTGTGCTCACCCTCGAGCGTCGAACGATGCCCGGCGAGTCCACCGAAGACGTCGTGCGGGACTTCGAGGAGGTTCTCCGGGGTGTCGGCGAGGACGAGCCCGAGATGGAGGCCGCTCTCGAGACGACGCTCCACCGGCCTGGGACGGAGGTGGACGTCGACAGCCCGCTGGTTCGGGAGCTACGGGGGGCTGCCGACGACCTGGGGAGCCCGAGTCGGATCGAGGGGATGACGGCGTGGGTGGACGCCGCGTTCCTCAACGAAGCGGGAGTGCCGGCGGTCTGTTTCGGACCCGGAAGCATCGAGCAAGCGCATACCGACCACGAGTGGGTCGAGGTGCGACAGATCCGAGCCTGTGCCGACGTATTGGAGCGCTTCGCGAGACGGCTGGCTACTTGAGGCGGGGGCGGGCGAGGCCCGCCGGTTCGGAGCGAAGACGCGGCTTGTGGAGCTCTGCCCTCTCCGCCGCGGTCGGGGCCCCTCGCCCCCGATCCGTGGAGTCAGCGTATGGTGGTGACGAGAATCGCTCCTCCATCGTATCCGGTGCCGAAACGCGTCGTGGCGTCGGATGCGCTCATGTATTCCATCTGCTGGATGTCGGAGATCTGATACGCCTCGAGGTCACTGATACTCCCACGGCGCGCTCCGTCGATGTGGAGGATCGGCGGGCTACCCGAGCGAGAGTTCAGCCAGCGAGGACGGAGCCGCTCGATGGCCCGGATGGGGCTGATCTGGCCGAGAGGCTCGAGCTCGGCTCGCACGATCCGATTGGCGGTCGCGCCTTCCGGCCGCGCAGCACTCCCGCCCGCGGAAGCGCACCCTGCCAGGCCCAGCGTGAGAGCCACGGCGAAGACGACGGACCTTCTCGAAGGGTTTGCTCGCATGGAGGAACTCCTTTTGTGCTTCAATGAGCAGAGTGGACAACATAGGGCTTGTCCTTCCTTACGCCACTACTACGCGATGGACGATAGATTCGTTGCGTGATCCACGTCGGACGAGGAAGCCGCGGCATGGCCAGTACAGAGGGTGGGGAAGGTTCGAAACGGGGTGATGTGCCCTCGGAGCGGACCCGACAGGTCGCCATCGACGCGCTCATGGAGCATTTCGCCAGCGACGTCCTGGAGGTCGAAGAGTTCGAGCGGAGGGTCGATCTCGCTCACAAGGCCGAGACGGCGGAGGCGCTCGAGGAGCTGCTGCAGGACCTCCCGGGAGGAAGCGACCTGCCCGCGGTTCGCGGGGACGAGTCCTCCGGGCACGATCTCACGCACCGCCGTGGGTACAGCGTGACCACCGCATCGGAAGTGGAGGAACGCAGCTTCGTCATCGCCTGCATGGGTGGATCCAGCCGGCGCGGGCACTGGACGCCGGCGCGCCGAAACTATGCCGTCGCGGTCATGGGAGGAGCGGAGCTCGACTTCCGGGAGGCGGTGTTCGGTCCCGGGGTGACCGAGGTGCAGGTCTACGCCCTGTGGGGCGGGGTGGACATCATCGTGCCTCCCGGCATCCACGTCGAGAGTCGAGGAATCGCCATCCTGGGCGGCTTCGACCACGCCGCCGATTCACCGTCGTCGGGGGATCCGGATCAGCCGACGCTACGGATCACGGGTCTGGCGGTCATGGGAGGCGTGGATGTCTCGGTCCGCTACCCGGGAGAGAGCGCCAGGGACGCCCGGCGCCGGCGGCGCTCCGAGCGTCGCGAGCAGCGTCGTCGACTCCGGAGGGGATAGGGGATGAGGATACGCAGCCTCCATCAACCGCCGAGGGTGCGACCGAGGTAGTCCTTCAAACGCTGCCACGCGTCCAGGGCCGGCGCGGTCCGCACATCGGGGGCCTGATCCACATAGAGCCAGAACCCGTGGTTCACCTCGTCGTAGATGTGGATGTCGCGCTCGATCCCTGCCGCCTCCAGTGCCTCCTCGAAGGCCTGGACGTCCTCCGGCGGAATCCCGTCGTCCTCACGGGCGAAGGTCCCGTAGACCTCGTGATCCATCCGTGACAGGACTTCGGGGTCCTGCACGAGGTTGCCGTAGAAGATGGCCGTGGCGTCGTGATTCTCGCCATCGAGCCCGTAGGAGAGGGCGATCCCCCCGCCGAAGCACCACCCCATGGCGCCCACGCGACCCGTGACGTCCGGCCGGGCCCGCAGGTAGGCGACGGCCGCGTTGAGATTGTCGATCACCGCCGCCATGTCCGATCTCGTCTCGGATACGAGGGCTCGGTTCTCTTCGGGGTTGCTTCCCGTACGACCCCGGTAGAGGTCGGCGGCCAGGGTCACGTATCCTTCGGCCGCCAGGTCGTCGGCCACCTGGCGAACCCGGTCCACGAGGCCGTTCCACTCATGGATGAGGACCAGCGCCGGGAACGGCCCGTTTCCTTCCGGGACCGCCAGGTACCCGGTGGTCAGCGTGTCCCCCTGGACGTACTCGAGGTCGACGCCGGCCAACGCGCCGCCGTCGCCCACGATGGCCGGAGGGAGCTCTCCGGGGGACGTGGGATCGACAGGCACGCGGGCCTCGGCAGCCTCCGGCGTCATCTCGTCCTCCTCGACGTCTCCGGAAGGACCGCAACCTCCCAGCGTCACCGCCATCGAAAGGTAGATAAGGCCGAATGCGTGCTTGGGAAGTCGAGGAGCCATGGATGGCCTCCGGGGAGAGGGTCGTCGACGCTCGATGGCGTCGAGGAGGTCGGAAGTGGAGGAACGCATTAATATGAAGGCTACCCCGCGAGCCGAAAGCCGGAGCTCCGGCGAGGGATTGGGGGAACCGGGCCGGTCCCGGGTCAGTAGAACCCCCCGTCTCCAGCCTTCTCTCCACCTTCGAACCGCACGAATGGCGACCCGTGTCGCCGGAGGAATAGTCATCCATGCTTCTTCGCGCCGACGTTATCCCTGCCCTCGCCGTTGCCGTGGGTGTCGGACTCGCCATGCAGTCCGACGTCGACACCGGGGCCGTAGTGTCCGATGTCGTGACATCCTCCCATGAGCCGGTGAGCTTCTCCGCCGACGTGATGCCCATCCTCGAGCAATATTGCTGGGAGTGCCACAGCGAGGAGAACACCGAGCTCGGTCTGAGGCTCGACAGCTACGAAGGCGTCATGGCCGGATCCGATTACGGTACGGTGGTCGAGCCCGGCGACCCCGATGGCAGCCTCCTCGTGGACATGGTCGAGGCGGGAGACATGCCGGAAGAGGGGGATCCCGTTCCGCCGGAGCAGCTCGAGATCCTCAAGACGTGGATCGCCGAGGGCGCTCAGAACAACTGATCGACCACCTCGATCCGGCGGAAGCGGGGCTCGGGCTCGAAGCGGGGGGCTCTGGCTCGTCACCGGGTAGGGTCGGAGGAGCGATTGGGGCACCCACCCTCGTCGTAGAGGTGTCTCGTCGTTCCTGCCCGTCGATCCTTCCCCTTGATCAGGGGCGATCGTCGTCGCCTGCATCGGACTCGTACCAATCCCCCCGCAGCCAGTCGACGACCAGCCCGATCTCCTCCTCGCTCAGGATTCCCTCGGCACCGAAGGACGGCATGCGGTCGTTGTCGTCGCCGTAGAAGCGGTCATCGGTGGGGTCGTGCACCATCCCCATCATCCACTCCCTGGAGCCCCATCCGGTCAGCACCGGCGCGTCGTCGTCCTCTCCGACGCCGCGGAAGAGATGACAGCGCGTGCAGTTGATCGGCTCCTCGTGGATCAGCGCCCGTCCCTCCTGGATGGCCTCGGTATGGAGCGAGTCCTCCTCCGCCTGGGCGGGTAGCTCCGCCTCGGCGGAGACGGCCATGATCACCTTCGAGAGGAGGTGGTCGCGCTCCTCCGGCGAGAGTCGGGTCAGCCCCCTCTGGACGAAGCGCACCATGCGGCCGCGGGCGTGATCCGTTGCGCCGAAGTACTCTGCGGTAGCGACCCGATCGGGGTCCAGGAGCCCGCGGAGCCATTCCCTGCTCCCGTATCCCGCCAGATCCGATGCCTCGGGCTCCTCGGTGGGCACCTCGCCGAGCCCGTCGTGGCCGTTGAACCGGTGACAGCTCGCGCATCGGGCGACGAAGATCTCGGGACCCTGCGTGAGCGGGTCGGAGCGCAGAAGCGCCAGGCCGCCCGCCGGCGGGATGCCGTCGGGAGAGGACGCCAGCTCGGCCACTCGCTCCGCGCGCTGCTCCGCTTCCAGCTTGGCCTCGACGAAGGTGGCATCCGCGGCGTCCTGGGCCCTGGCGAGCCAGGTGAGCAGGCCCACGCCGGCGAGGAGGGCCAGCATGACCCCCACGTTGAAGCGATGGCCGAGGCGCCAGTTGCCGATGACCGGCATGAGTGCGATGAGGCCCAACACGAGACCGGGAATGACGTGGCCCCCCACGACCTCCCAGCCGGCCGGGAAGTACTTCAGCCACTGGAAGAGGAAGAGGAAGTACCACTCGGGACGCGCGGCCGAAAAGGGCTCGGTGGGATCGGCGGGAGCCCCCAGGTGCGCTCCGCCCGACCAGAGCACGAGCGCGAGGACGGCCGCCATGACCGCCAGACAGGCCACGCCGTCGCGAAGGAACTGGTCCGGCCAGAAGTTTCCGTCCGACCGGCCTTCGGCCGCGCCCGCGCCTTTCGGTACCGTGACCCCGTGGCGTCTGAAGAGGTACACGTGTCCGACGATGAGGATGACCAGGGCCGCCGGGAGTACGCCGGCATGGAGCGCGAAGAACCTCGTGAGCGTCAGGTGTCCATACTCGCTGCCCCCGACGAGGAGCTGTTGCAGCTGAGGCCCGACGACAGGGGTCCAAGAGGCGATGCTGGTCGCCACCTTGGTGGCCCAATACCCCTTCTCGTCCCAGGGGAGGAGGTAGCCGGTCAGGGAGAGACCGAGGACCACGAAGAGGAGCGCCAGACCGAACCAGAAATTCACCTCGCGCGGCGCCCGATAGGCGCCGTCGACGATCACCTGCATCAGGTGGAGCACCAGGAGGACGATGGTCGCCTGGGCCATGAAGTGGTGGATCCCGCGGACGAGCCACCCACCCAGCATCTGATTCTGGATGAAATAGACGCTCTCCCAGGCACCCTGGGCGTTCGCGCTGTATGCCGCCCAGAGCACGATTCCCGTGACGAACTGGACGAAGATGGCGAAGGTGAGGGCGCTCCCCCAGATGTAGCGCCATCGTGCCCCCCCGGGGATCCGCTCGTACAGAGCGCCACGGAGCAGGCTCCGATAGCCCGTGCGATGGTCCAGCCAGTCCAGGAGCTTGGTCATCCGGGAGAGGGTGTGGAGGGGCAGGCAGCCGAGGTCAGACCGGGACCTTCTCTTCGCGACCGGGCAGGAAGTTCTGGAAGCGCACCCAGACCCCGCCGTCATCCCGCACCTCCACCGCCAGGGCGTCCATGGGGCGAGGCGCCGGGCTCGCCGGATCGTCGACGGTCCCGTCCAAGGCGAAGCTGCTGTTGTGGCACGGACACCGGAAGCGCGAGTCGTCCGGTACGAGCCGCACGAAGCAACCGGCGTGCGGACAGACGACGTTCAGGGCGACGACGGAGTCCTCCGTCCGTCGCAGATAGACGGCGCCGACGGGGGTGTCGGAGTAGGTGGACCAGGCGTCGACCCGATCGGCCTCGACCGTGAATTTCTGGGGGGTCCCGTCCTCGGGAAGGGCAGCGAGGCGCGTCACGCGGACCATGCCGGTGTCGCGGCTCCCCCGCCGCAGCGGATCCAGAAGCGCGGCTGCCCCGGCGCCGATGGGGACGATGGCCGCGACACCACCGACGACCATGGCTCCCAGGCGGGCCAGGAAGCTCCTCCGGGCCGGGGTCTCGGCTTCCGGCCCATCCTCTAGATGTGGGGTCTGCGATCTATGGGACATGCGTCGAGCCCTCGGAAAAAGACGTCCAGAAGTATATCACGCCAGCGCGTCAAACTGTTGAGACGCGGTGGCCTCCTGGCCTTCCTCTCCGGAGCCGGATAGCTTCGGTCGTCACCGACCGTACTCCCCTCCTCACCGGACGTCCTGGGCGCCTGTCCGCTCCGTGTCCGTGGCTGTCAGGAGACCTCCATGAAGTTTCGCATCCTGCTTCCCTCCGCTCTGCTCCTCGCCGGTGTCTCGGTCGCCTGCGCCGAAGGAGATGCGTACGACCTCGTCATCGAGAACGGGCGAGTGCTCGATCCGGAGAGCGGGTTCTTCGAGCTGGCGAACGTGGGCGTCCGGGGCGACACCATCGCCGCCGTCTCGTCCGATCCCCTGGAGGGCCGTCGGACCCTCGATGCCCGCGGCATGGTCGTAGCCCCGGGATTCATCGATCTCCACGAGCATGGACAGAGCGAAGAGGCCTACGCCCTGATGGTCCGCGACGGCGTGACCACGGCCCTGGAGCTCGAGGTCGGCACCGGCGACGTCGATGCCTGGTATGCCGACCGAGAAGGGGGACAACGGGTGCACCACGGCGTCAGCGTGGGCCACATGCAGGTCCGCATGGACGTGCTGGACGACCCGGGCACGGGTCTCGTCCCCGCCGGCGTCGGGGGATCGGGAACGGCGACACCCGAGCAGCTCGATGAGATCGAGGCGCGGATTCGTCGGGGGCTCGACCGGGGCGCCCTGGCGGTGGGGTTCGGCAGCGCCTATACGCCGGGAGCCACGATGGCCGAGATCGAGCGCATGTTCGGGGTCGCCGCCGAGTACGGTGCATCCGTACATATCCACCTCCGTGGCGGCATCGCCGGGCTCGACTCGACCATCGTGACGGCCGATCGAGCGGGGGCGCCGTTGCACATCGTCCACGTGAACTCGGTGGCCGGCGCCGAGATCGAGGAGTTTCTCGCGACCATCGAGGAGGCTCGGGCCGCCGGACAAGACGTGACCACCGAGACCTACCCGTACGGAGCCGGGATGACCGAGATCACGTCGGCCCTCTTCGACGACTGGGAGAGCTGGCCGGACGAGCGCTTTGCCGACCATCAGCTCGTGTCCACCGGTGAGCGCCTCACGCGGGAGACCTTCGCGAAGGCCCGGGAAGAGGGAGGCACGGTCATCATCCACAGCCGCACGCCCGAGATGACCCGGACGGCCGTGGCCAGCCCCATCACCATCATCGCCAGCGACGGCTTCATCGACGACGGGCGCGGTCACCCCCGCACGTCGGGATCCTACTCGAAGGTCCTGGGCCAGTACGTGCGCGAGGAAGGGGTCCTGGAGCTGGAGGAGGCGGTGGCCAAGATGACGGTCCTGCCCGCTCGGGTCCTGCAGGACCGGGCCCCGGCCTTCCTCAGGAAGGGTCGCCTCCAGGTCGGGATGGATGCCGACATCACCGTCTTCGACCCCGAGACCGTCATCGATCGCGCCACGTACACGGACGCGACGATCCCGGCCGAAGGCATTCCGTGGGTGATCGTCGGCGGGCAGGTTGTGGTGGACGGAGGGGAGCTGACGGAGGCGCGGCCGGGAGTGGGGGTCCGGGCGCCCCGCCGATAGGCTTCGAGGCGATGCTGACCGAGCACCGAGGAATTCCGGAGGTCCGATGAAAAGCGCGTTTGTCCCATGTCTCATGATTTTCGCCGCGGCAGCCTTCGCATCGCCGGATCCCGTCGCGGGTCAGCTCGACCTGGAGGAGCTGAAGGACGAAGCCGTCACCTGGCTCCAGGAGTACATCCGGATCAACACCGTCAACCCGCCGGGCAACGAGACGGCCGGGGCGGAGTTCTTCGCCGAGATCTTCGAGGCCGAGGGGATCGAGTATGAGATGGCGGAGTCGGCCCCTGGCCGCGGCAACATATGGGCCCGCCTGGAGGGTGGCGACGAGCCGGGGATCGTGCTGCTCCACCACATGGACGTGGTGCCGGCCGACGAGCGGTACTGGACGGTCGACCCGCTCTCCGGTGAGATGCGGGACGGCTACGTCTACGGCCGGGGCGCCCTCGACACGAAGACCAGCGGGATCCTCCACCTGGCGGCCTTCCTGGCGCTCCACCGGACGCAGACCCCGTTGAACCGCGACGTCGTCTTCATGGCCACGGCCGACGAGGAGGCAGGCGGGTTCTTCGGCGCGGGTTGGCTGGTGGAGAACCGTCCGGAGATCTTCGACCAGATCGGCTTCCTCCTCAACGAGGGCGGAGGGGGCTCGGCCGTCGACGGGACCGTCAACTTCGGTCTGGAGGTGACGCAGAAGGTCCCCTACTGGCTCCGACTCACGGCCACGGGCGAGCCGGGACATGGCTCACGGCCTCTCGTGACGTACGCCTCCGTCGAGCTCATCGCCGCCCTCGAGCGCCTTCGCCTCCACGACTTCGCGCCCCGGATCATCCCTGCGGTTCATGAGCACCTCAGCGGCATCGCCGAGCGTCATCCGGAGCCCTGGCGCACCCGGTTCGCCGACATGGCGGAGTACGTGGACGACCCCGAGGTGATGCTGGAGCTCCAGCGCTACAATCCGGGCCTTCACGCCCTGACCCGCAACACCTGCTCCATCACCCGTTTCGAGGGCAGCAACAAGATCAACGTGGTGTCCCCCGAAGTCGCTGCCGAGATCGACTGTCGCCTGCTTCCGGACCAGGACGCGGACGAATGGCTGGCCGAGCTGGGCTCCATCCTGGGCCCTGAGATCGAGATCGAGGTCCTGATGGGGTTCACGCCGGCGGTCTCGTCCACCGAGACCGACCTCTATCGGATCGCCCGGGATGTTTCTCTCGAGGAGTTCCCCGACGCGGGATTCGTGCCTCAGGTCGTAGGCGGGTTCACGGACAGCCATTTCTTCCGCGACCTGGGCATCGTCAGCTACGGCTACGTAGCCACGGCGACGCCCGCCGAAGACGCGGGTGGCGTCCACGGTAACGACGAGCGGGTCACGGTCGAGAACGTTCGCCGTGGCGTGGAGATGACCCTGGAGATCCTGGAACGATTCGCGGCGACGCGTCCCGTGATGGAGGATGGAGCCTGGGAGGAGCATCCATGAGCGGGACGGGAGAGGGTGCAAGCCCGGTCCGGCGGGCCGCGCACCACGAGGTTGCGAACCTGGAGCCTCGGGAGCTGCAGCCCGGCCATCACGGGCGCTTCATCCACTCCCAGCACACGACGCACGTCTATTGGGAGATCGATGCCGGAGCGAGGTTGCCCGAGCACAGCCATCCCCACGAGCAGGTCGTCAACGTGCTCGAGGGCTCGTACGAGCTGATCGTCGACGGCGAATCCTTCGTGTTGCAAGCCGGCGACGTCCTCGTGATCCCCGGAGGCGCGACGCACGGGGGGGGCGCGCGGACCGATTGCCGAATCCTGGACGTCTTCTCGCCGGTTCGGGAGGAGTACCGGTGAGCGCGCGCCGGGGGACCGTCAGGGCGCTGGTCGTGGTGACCGTCCTGGGTCTGGCGTGGGGACAGCTCCCGGAGGGGACCGGCACCGGCGGGCCCGACCCCACCGCAGTCCCCGAGTCCTGGCCGCCGGTGGCCACCTTTTCCATCCTGGGCTACGACCCCGAGACCGGTGAGGTGGGCGGCGCGGTCCAGTCCCGTGTCTTCTCTGTGGGAAACGGGGTTCTCTGGGCGGAGGCGAACGTCGGAGTGGTCGCTACCCAGGCGGTGGTGGACGTGAGCTACGGACCGCAGGCGTTGGATCTCCTCCGAGGGGGCATGGAGCCGGAAGAGGTGGTGGAGACCGTGCTCGCCCGCGACCCCGATCCGAGGCCGGAGGGCTGGCCTGTCGCGGGTCGACAATTCTCGGTCATGGACGCCGAAGGCCAGGTGGCGACGCACACCGGACCCGAAGCTTCGGATTGGGCGGGCCACCGAGTCGGGCGGCACGTGTCCGCCCAGGGCAACATCCTGGCCGGATCGGCGGTCGTCGACGCCATGGTCGCCGCTTTCCAGGAGACGGAGGGCCATCTCTCCTTTCGTCTGCTCGCGGCTCTGGAGGCTGGTCAGGCCGCGGGCGGCGACCGCCGGGGGATGCAGTCGGCGGCCATGCTCATCGTCAAGGAGGACGGGGGCGTCTGGCTGAACAACGACGTCGTCCTTCGACTGCAGGTTGACGACGCCGAAAAGCCCATCGCCGAGCTACGACGCCTTGTGGAGATCGCCGCCCGCCAGAGGGAGCGGATCCGCGGCCGGTAGCCGACGGGCGTCACCGACATGAACGGAAAAGAGCCGGAGGATCCGATC
>JAWVZK010000003.1:0-47547 GCA_033722275.1 Longimicrobiales bacterium
GCCCTCCCCGGCGAAGAGGAGGGTCCGGGTCACCAGGAGGCCGGCCCGGGACACCTTTCCCGTCCGCGGAATCGAGGCCGGATCGAGATCGAGGCGTTCGGCCACGTGGTCGGGCGTGTCTCCGTTGGGAACCATCCAGGCCAGGTCGCCGGTGGAAAGATCCAGGGCGGTGATCCGACCCCAGGGAGGCTTCACGATGGGTACCCCCGGCGCGAGCTGGGGACGTGCGAATCCGAAGACATAGTCCATGTCGGACCGGTCGCCACCGGGGACCAGCGCCAGAACCGTGGCGTTCGTCTGGGAGCCGACGTAGAGGATCCCGGTCTCCGGATCCAGTGCGCCTCCCTCCCAGTTCGCGCCACCCAGCGTGCTCGGCAGCATGAGCGTGCCCTTCGTCCCGTCGGGCGCTTCGGCCAGGGAGGGAGGCGTGAAGAGGGTTCCCATCCTGAACTCCCGGACGGCTTCTCGAGCTCGCGCCTCGATCTCCGGCGTGAAGTCGATGAGGTCGTCCTCGTCGAAGCCCTGGCGCTCGAAGGGAGGCGGCGCCGTCGGGAAGGGCTGCGTGGGCGACGTCCACTCCCCGGGCACGTCGGTCTGGGGGACGGGCCGCTCCTCGATGGGCCAGATCGGCTCGCCCGTGATGCGGTCGAAGACGTACGTGAAGCCCTGCTTGGTGAGCTGGGCGACGATCTTGCGCTGCTCTCCTCCGATCTCGATGTCGGCGAGTATGGGGAAGGTGGGGTTGTCCCAGTCCCAGATGTCGTGATGGATGATCTGGAAGTGCCAGATCTTCTCTCCGGTCCCCGCGTCGAGGCAGACGAGGCTGGTGGAGAAGAGGTTGTCTCCGGGCCGATGGCCCCCGTAGTAGTCGCCGGTCGCGGCCTCGGTGGGCAGGTACACGTAGCCGGTCTCGGCGTCGTACGACATGGGCGCCCAGACGCCTGCGTTGCCGGTGTACCTCCACGAGTCTTCCAGCCAGGTGTCGTTGCCCTCCTCCGCGGGCTCGGGGATCGTCCTGAAGGTCCACAGGAGCGCTCCGGTCCGGGCGTCGAAGCCGCGGACGTCGCCGGGCGTGTTGACCATGGACGGTGGCCGGAGTCCCACGTGATGGGCCGATCCCACGACGATCACGTCCCCCACGACCGTGGGTGGAGAGCTCGACCCGATCGTCCCGAGGAGCGGGACGCCGTCCCGGGCCCTCAGCCCTTCCTGCAGATCGACGAGGCCCGCGTCGCCGAAGCCGGCGACGGGACGTCCCGTCTCCGCGTCGAGAGCCGCCATGTGGTAGCCGGGCGTCACCACCAGGATCCGGCGATCCCCGGCTCCGTCGGACCAATACGCCACCCCCCGTCCCGGGTTGGGACGGGGTGCCTTCTCCAGCCGCTCACCTTCGTCCATGCGCCACATCCACCGGGTCTCGCCCGTGCCTGCGTCGATGGCCACGACGCTCCGCCTCATCCCGGCGGTGGCGTAGAGGACTCCGTCGATCATCAGCGGTGTGGTGGCCGATCGGACATAGGGATTGGGTCCGAAGTTCCGCGCGTCCCATCGCCAGGCGATCTCCAGATCCCCGACGTTGGACGCGTCGATCTGCTCCAGGGGTGCGTACCGCGTATGCCCGGGATCACCGCCGTAGACCGGCCACGATCCGCGTGGTGCCCCGTGCTGGGCGGTGAGCGTCGTCGGGAGCAGGGGTGCGAAGACGAGAGCTCCGGCAAGGACGAGGACGATCGTCTCGCCTCCCATGGAGTGGACGGACGGGCGCGCAGAAGCAGGAGCCGACATGGACCGTTGGAGAAAGCGTGGGTGGACGTCGATGCGGCGAGGACATCCGGAAGCGCGGAAGCCGCGCGCTCCGTGGTCACGGCCGCCCCGTCCGCAGAGGATCGGGTATACTGACCGTCCAGGCCCGTCCCCGCCACCCTGTTTCGCGCCGGCGGCCGTGGGGAGCCCCGTTGCTGCCGTCGTCCGCCTCCCCTTACCCTGTCGGGCACCCGCACCCGGATTCGAAGCGGCGGGACATCCGTATACGCAGTCCGAAGGACACGCTCATGAAGATTGCCCGAGTCGGCGCGCTCCTCGCCCTGGTGGCCGCGATGGCCGCCCCCGCGACCGCACAGGAGAAGCGTCCCCTGGATCACGAAGACTACGATCACTGGAACTCCATCCGAGACGACGCGGTCTCCGCCGACGGCGCCTGGCTCGTCTACCGACTGGTGCCCGACGAGGGCGACGCCCGTCTGGTCGTGCGGTCGCTGAACGACGATCGAAGCCTGACCCTCGCGCGGGGCGCCTCCCCTCGTTTCACGTCGGACTCGCGGTACCTCCTGGCGCTCGTCGAGCCCATGCAATCGGTGGTGGACTCCCTGGAGGCCGAAGGAAGCGGGGACGAGCTTCCCCACGATTCGCTCGCGGTGGTCGACCTGGCGGACTTCTCCGTCACCAGGAAGGCCGACGTGCGCTCCCTGCGCATTCCGGAGGACGCCGGAGATTGGATGGCGTACCTGCGGGAGGAGCCCGATGGGTCGGAAGAGCCCGCCGAGGAGGGGGCCGAGGAGGAGGAGGAGGAGAGCGACGAGGCCCCCCGTCTCGACGACGGCACCGTCCTCGTGGTGCATACGCTCGACTCGGGCGTCGAGACGACGTTCGAGCACGTGGTCGACTACGGGTTCGCGGCAGACGGATCCGCGCTGTACTACACGTCGTCCGGAGAGGAGGGCGCCGCCGACGGCGTGGTCCGGGTCCTGCCCGACGGCACGTCCACCGCGGTCGCGTCAGGGGAGGGACGATATGTGCAGCTGGCCGTGTCCGACGAGGGCGTGGCCGCATTCCTCAGCGATCGCGACGACCGGGACTCCGAGGCTCCCGACTTCGCCCTCTACGTAGCCCCTGAAGCCGGAACGGCCAGCGCACGCGTGTCGACGGGCGCCGCCGCTCTCCCGGCGGATTGGGCTCCGAGCGAGCACGGGACGGTCACCTTCTCCGAGTCGGGACGGCGGGTCTTCTTCGGCACCGCCCCCGCGCCGGAGCCGACGCCCGAGAGCGAGGTCCCCGAGCACGAGCGGGTCGAGGTGGACATCTGGAACTGGAAGGACCCCTATATCCAGCCCATGCAGCTCGTGCAGGCCGAGCGCGAGCGGGAGCGGAGCTACCGCGCCATGCTCGATCTGGCCGACGATCGGATGCTCCAGATCGCCACGGAGGAGGTGCCCGACGTGGAAGTGGGACGGCGTGGTGACGGTTCGGTGGCCCTGGGCGTCAGCGATCTTCCCTATCGACAGCTCGTCTCCTGGGACGGTCGTTACGCCGACCTCTACGTCATCGACCTGGACGACGGCTCGAGACGGATGGTTGCGGAGATGGTGCGGAGGGGCTGGGACCTGTCTCCTGGCGAGCGTTACGTGGCGCGCTGGGACGGCTTCGACCGAACGTGGTACGGGATCGACGTGGAGACGGGCGAGGAGGTGGACCTGACCGGAGCGCTCGGCGTGCCGGTGCACGACATACTCGACGATCATCCCGACGCGCTCCGGCCGTACGGGGCCGCCGGATGGACGGAAGGCGACGAGCGGTTTCTCGTCTACGACCGGTTCGACATCTGGGCGGTGGATCCCAGGGGTGAGGCGTCTCCCCGGAACGTCACCGAAGGGGTGGGACGGGATACCGGTACCCGCTTCCGTTATCTGGACCTGGACCGGGAGGATCCGGTGGTCCCCTCGGATGAGGACGTTCTCCTCTCCTCCTTCCACGTCTCCACCAAGGCCAGCGGCGTGTACCGGGACCGTTTCGGCGAGGGACGACCTCCGGAGCCCCTCCTGGAGGCCGACGCCCGTGTCTCGGACGTGCGGAAGGCCGAGGACGCCGATGTCGTGACCTTCACGCGCTCCACCTTCTCCGACTTCCCGGATATCTGGGTCACCGATCTGGAATTCGACGATGCGCGAGAGGTGACGGACGCCAACCCCCATCAGTCCCGATACCTGTGGGGCACGGCGGAGCTCGTGGAGTGGACCTCCGCCGATGGAATCCCCCTCCAGGGCATCCTGTACAAGCCGGAGGGCTTCGATCCGGAGCGTGAGTACCCGATGATGGTGTACTTCTATGAGCGGTCCTCCGACGGCCTGCACCGCTACATCGTGCCGGACGCGGGAAGCTCCTCGATCAACCGCAGCTTCTACGTGAGCCGCGGCTACCTGGTCTTCGTCCCCGACATCCCGTATCGCATCGGCTATCCCGGAGAGAGCGCCGTCGACGCCGTGGTGCCGGGGGTCGTCTCCCTCATCGACGCCGGGTTCGTGGACGAGGAGCGGATCGGCGTCCAGGGCCATTCCTGGGGTGGGTACCAGATCGCCTACATGATCACCCGGAGCGACATCTTCGCTGCGGCGGAGGCCGGAGCCCCGGTCTCCAACATGATCAGCGCCTACGGAGGGATCCGGTGGGCTTCCGGGATGAGCCGGGCCTTCCAATACGAGCGCACCCAGAGCCGCATCGGCGGCTCCCTGTGGGACGAGACCCTGCGCTACATCGAGAACTCGCCCATCTTCTCGGCGGACAAGATCCGCACGCCCTTGCTCATGATGCACAACGACGAGGACGGGGCCGTGCCGTGGTATCAGGGAATCGAGCTCTTCGTGGCCCTCCGCCGCCTGGGTCAGCCGGTCTGGATGCTGAACTACAACGGCGAGGCGCACGGGCTCCGCGAGGAGCACAACCAGGAGGACTGGGCCATCCGGATGCAGCAGTTCTTCGATCACTACCTGAAGGGTGCTCCCGCCCCCGTGTGGATGGAGGAGGGCGTGCCTGCCATACGGAAAGGAGAGACCCTCGGCCTCGAGCTCACCGAGAAGCGGGCGGTGTCGGAGGAGGCAGGTCGCGGACGCTGAGGCGGCTGGCCCTGGTCGGGGCGGTGTCCGTGGCCGCGGGGGCTGTCGTCCTGGGGCCGCGGGTCACCGTCGACGACGTGTGGATCGAGCCGGAGCTGGCCGTCGACGTGGACCTCTATCTGGACAGTGTGGAGGACGCGATCACGGGACTGCGTGCGGAGGCCGCCAAGGAGATCGTGTGGACCGATCCCGACACGCGGAGGCGTGCGCCGGTGGCGATGGTGTACCTCCACGGCTTCTCGGCCGATCGGCACGAGTTGGAGCCGGTGATTTCCGACGCGGCCCGAGATCTGGGGGCGAACGTGTACTTCGCGAGGCTCCGGGGCCACGGACGGGTCCCGTCGGCCATGGCCGAGGCCACCGTCGAAGATTGGCTCGCCGACGCCGCCGAAGCGGTGGCGATAGGCGCTCGGATCGGAGAGCGGGTCGTGGTGCTGGGGACGTCCACCGGCGGCACCCTGGCCATCTGGGCGGCGGGCCGCTCGGAGACCGAGGACAGGATCGCCGCGTTGGTCCTGATCTCGCCGAACCTCCAGCCGAGAGACCGTTCGTCTCGCATCCTCCTCCAGCCCTGGGGAAGCTGGATCGCCAGAGCGGTCGTGGGCCGGGAGCGGTGCTTCGAGCCCGAGAACGATGCGCAGGCGCTCCACTGGACCACCTGCTACCCCACGTCGGCGCTGACCCCGATGATGGGTCTGGTCGAGCATGTCCGCACCTCCGATCCGGGGGCCATCGACGTCCCGACGCTTCTGGTGTACTCGCCCGACGACGAGGTGGTGGACGCCACGGAGACGGAGGCCTTCATGAACCGGTTCCCCGACTCCCTTCTGCACGTCCACGTGGTCGAGGGCTCGTCCGACCCGTCGGACCACGTTCTGGCCGGCGACGTTCTTTCCCCGAACACCAACGCGGAGGTTCGCGACGCCATCGTGGACTTCGTGAATCGGATCCTCGCCGCACCCGACGAAGCGGGGTCGCCCCGATGATCGGCGGCGTGCGAAGCGCTTCGCGGTTGCGAGACACCTCGAGAGGCATGTGAGACGATGGAGTTCCTCAACGAGCGTTTCCTCGGCAGCAGCGTCCAGAGCTGGATCACCGGGGCGGTCATCACCGCGACCACCTTCTTCGCGCTTCGATACGCCACGGCCCGTCTGGCCCGTTGGCTGACGAGCCTGGCGACCCGGACGGGCCCGTACTGGGACGACGTCGTCGCCGCGGCGGTCTCGGCCACGAAGACCCTCCTCATCCTCCTTCTCTCGATCTCGTTGGGGAGCACCGTCCTGGAGCTTCCCGAGAGCTGGGCCGACGTCCTCCACAGCGTCGGCGTCGTCGCGCTCCTCTTCCAGGCCGCCTTCTGGCTGAGCGCGGGACTCACCACCTGGCTGGTGGCGCGTTCGACGGAGCTCGCCGACGAGGCGCCGGCCGACGTGATGACCATGAACGTCATCGGGATCGCCGTACGGCTGGCCCTCTGGTCGCTGGTGCTCCTGCTGGCCCTGGACAACGTCGGCGTGGACGTCACGGCCCTCGTGGCCGGACTGGGTATCGGTGGCGTCGCCGTGGCGCTGGCCGCTCAGAACATCCTCGGCGACCTCTTCGCGTCGGTATCCATCGCCCTGGACAAGCCCTTCGTCATCGGCGACTTCGTCATCGTGGGCGACTTCATGGGCCACGTGGAGTACATCGGACTCAAGACCACCCGCGTGCGCTCCATCTCCGGTGAGCAGGTCGTCTTCTCGAACACGGACCTGCTGGAGAGTCGGATCCGGAACTACGGCCGGCTCTACGAGCGGCGCGTCGTCCTGAAGATCGGCGTGACATACCAGACGCCGCGGGCCGAGCTGGAAGCCATCTCGGAGCTGATGGAGGACGCCATCGTCTCCAGAGGCGGCGAGAAGGTCCGGTTCGACCGGGCGCACCTGGCTTCGTACGACGACTCCGCCATCAGCTTCGAGGCGGTCTACACCGTCCTGGATCCGGACTTCCAGCTCCACATGGACATCAAGCAGGACGTGTATCTCACCATCCACCGAGCGTTCGAGGAGCGGGAGATCGACTTCGCCTTCCCCACGCGCACGGTCTTCCTGGAAAGGGGGGAGTAGGTGCTACGCAGCCTGAAGGGAATCCTCGGATACCCGCTCCTCGCCGAGGACGGAGAGATCGGACGGTGTCGGGACTTCCTCTTCGACGACGCAGAGTGGGTGGTCCGCTACCTGGAGGCCGACACCGGCAAGTGGATCCCCCGCCGCAGGGTGCTCATCGCGCCGACCTTCCTCGACGAGCCCGACTGGCCTGCGGGGAAACTCCCGGTGAGCCTCACGAAGCACGAGATCGAAGCGGCGCCGCCCTCGGAGCTGGATCTCCCCGTCTCCCGACAGCACGAGGAGGCGCTGGCGGACCACTTCGAGGTTCCCCGATGGTGGGAGCCACCCGACGATCGGGACGGAGACGAAGGAAGACAGCCCCTGGACCAGGCGTCGATCGAGGCGGCCGCCCCTGCACTTGAAGATCCCCGTCTGCGCTCGCTCCGAGAGGTTCGCGGATACGACGTCCAGGCCGTGGACGGAGCACTGGGCCACGTGGAGGATCTGATGGCCGACGACGCCGACTGGTCCATCCGGTACCTGGTGGTGGATACCGGGCGCTGGCTTCCGGGGCGCAAGGTCCTGATCTCCCCGTTGTGGCTTCGCGAACTGGTATGGTCCGACCGGCGCGCCGTGGTCGAGCTCACGCGAGATCAGATCGAGGACAGTCCTCCGTACCGGCCTCGACAGCCCATCTACCGGGCGTACGAGGCCGAGCTTCACGAGGGATACGGGCTGGAGGGGTACTGGGAGGAGTGAGGAGAGCCCGCGCCTCGGCGTCGCGGGAGGTCACGGATGCGAGCGGGCGAGCTGGGGAAGGCGGTGGAACCAGGGTCGTGCCTGCTCCAGGCGGGCCGCCAATCGAAGGAGCGTGGCTTCGTCGGCGTAGCGGCCCACCAGATGCACGCCGACGGGCAGTCCCTGATCGTTCCAGAAGAGTGGCACCGACATGGCCGGCTGGCCCGTGACGTTGAACACCGGCGTCCAGGGGATGAAGTCCAGGGCCGTCTTGGCCGCCTCGTCGATGAGACCTGCGGCCTCGATGAGCCGGCCGGAGCCCAGCGTGCCCAGGACCTGCAGCTGAAGGCGCTCCCAGGCGCTGGGCTTGATGCTCCCCACGGGTGGTGGCGGAGTGGACACGGTGGGGGTGAGGAGGAGATCGTACTCCTGGAAGAACCGACCCACGTCACGACCCATGACCTCCACCCACCGCAGAGCCTCGGCGAACTCCTTGGCGGAGAGGGCGTCGGACAGGAGGTAGAGCGCCCACGTGGAGGGCTCCATCTCGTTCCTCCGCGGGCGCCGTCCCACCATCTCGGCGCCGTCGTCCACGTCCGCGCCGAGCTCGCCGGCGACGACGGTGAGGAACGCCCGGGCGAAGGTCGGCCCGTCGATCTCCACGTGATCCTCCACCACGTCGTGGCCGAGCGCCTCCAGGAGGTCCGCGGCGTCTCGGACGGCGGCGACGCAATCGGGATGGACCTCGGTGGGCACGGTGGGCTCGGTGGTCCACGCGATGCGCAGCTTGCCGGGATCCGCCCCTACCTCCTCGACGAAGGGTCGGGCGGGAGGCGGGATCTGGATCGGGGCTCCTGCATCGGGTCCATGGGTGGCATCCAGCATCTCTGCGCTGTCCCGAACCGAGCGCGTGAGGACGTGCTCGACCGCGGCTCCCCGCCAAAGCTGACCCCGCTTCGGACCGGAGGGTGTTCTGGCCTGGGTCGGCTTGAGACCGAACAGTCCACAACAGGATGCCGGGATCCGGATGGACCCTCCCCCGTCTCCGCCGCCGGCCATGGGCACGATGCCCGCCGCGATGGCGGCGCCGGAGCCGCCGCTCGATCCCCCTGGGCTGCGGGTCGTATCCCACGGATTCCGCGCGGGACCCCACAACTCGGGCTCGGTGACGGGGAGCAAGCCCCATTCGGGGGTATTGGTCTTGCCCAGGACGAGGAGCCCCGACGCCTTGACCCGTCGGGCCAGCTCGGAGTCCCACGTCACGACGTGCTCGGCCAGGAAGCGACTCCCCGACGACGTGGGGTGCCCCGCGTACATCGTGGTCAGATCCTTGGCGAGGAAGGGGACCCCGGCGAAGGGGCCGTCGGACCCTCTCTGCGCCGCTCGGCGGGCGTCGTCGGCCATGAGATGGACGACGGCGTTGATCTTCGGATCGAGGGCCTCGATGCGCTCCAGCGCGATCTCCAGAAGGGAGATGGCGTCGGTCTTCCCCTCCCGTACGAGCTCGGCGAGGCCGACGGCGTCGTGGGACAGATAGTCGTCGTGGGTCACGTCACGGCCCTGGGCGTTGTCGGAGCTCTTCCAGCATGGCCCGCGACGGGGGATGGTCGGGCATGAACTCCACCGCCCGGCGAGCATGGGGCAGCGCGTCCTCGAAGCGCCCGAGTCGGTAGTAGGTGCGGCCGAGCTCGAAGTGGGCTCGACCGAGGCCCGGATCGGAGAGGACCGCCCGTTCGTAGGCGGCAGCGGCCTCGTCGTACCGGCGGGCGAGCTGGTGTAGGTTGCCGAGGTTGAAGTGGGCCAGCGCCTCGTGGGGATTCAGCTCCAGTGCCTCCCGGTACGCCTCCCTCGCTTCCTGGGTATCGCCCAGACCGGCCAGCGCGATACCGAGGTTGACCCAGGCCAGGGGTCGGGCAGGATCGAGGACGAGGCTGCGACGGATGGCGTCCACGGCCGACTGGAACTCCCCGGCCTGGCTGTGCATCTGGCCCAGGGCATGCAGCACCCGAGGGTCGTCGGGCGAGAGGTCCAGCGCCTTTCGGTACGCGGTGGTCGCTTCGCTCGTCCGCCCCTCGTCCCGTGCCTCATCTCCCATGAAGCCCAGAGCCAGGAGCCAACGCGAGCGAAGGGCCTCGCTGGACTCCGCCGTCTCCAGGAGCTGGACGAGCCTCCGGCGAATAGCGGGATCCTCACCGGCGCTCCAATGCAGCGTGGCCGCGGCCAGGGAGCGGACGTCCAGATCGGGGTTTGCGGTGAGCTCCAGAAGACGATCCTCCACCTCCAGGGGCAGACTGTCCACGTCCGGCTGCAGATATCCGGTTAGGAGGCGGCTGAGGCCCTGGAACTGGGAGAGCGGATCCACCTCGTCGGGGTGGAGGAGAAGAGCACCGGCCTCCTCCAGATTCCGCGCGCGGAACTCGGTCGTGAGGCCCTCCACCAACGGACGATGCGGCTTGATCTCGCCCCACCACGTCCGGACCTGGCGCTGGAGCTCGAGGGCGGTGCGGTCTTCATGGCACCCGCTACAGGCGCTCTCGACGCCGATGTCCGAGTCGAACACCGGACGAGGGATGGCGATGGTGTGGTCCGATCGGGCGAAGGTCACGCCGTCGCCCACCTCCGGGTGCTGCAGGTACGGCATGTGGCAGGACACGCACGTCGAGCCGGCGGACCCGGGGGGGTGGAAGGTGTGGGCTTCGGCATCGAGGCCCTTGCTCACGTGACAGGAGGTGCACTGACCATCGTCGAAGGGGTCGGCCAGTGGACGTCGGTGGATGTCCCAATACCCCTGGGCGTGGGGCTCGTGGCAGCTTACGCAGTCCATGGGGCCCTGGAGGTAGCAGGCGCTGGCGAGGTGCGTCGCCTGGTACGCGAAGCTCCGGACGCGGCCGTCCACCGTGTAGGGTCGATCCCCCAGCACGGGGTACTTGAGAGCGTAGTGCCGCTCCAACGACTCTCCCGGCAGATAGCCCTCCCGCAGGACGTCCTTGAGGGCGTGACAGCGGAAGCACAGCTCCAGCGAGGCCTCCTTGTCCAGGTATGCCAGCGTCTCGATGCCCGCGGGATCCCCCGGCTCGTACCCGGCGGCCGAGGTGAGCTCCACGTGACGTCGCCCGGGCCCGTGACAGGATTCGCAGTTGACGGAGAGGGAGGTGTAGTCGGTGCGGAATCCCGATCCCGGGTCGAGCTCGACCTGGATCTGACTACCGTGACACTCCTGGCAGTTGGCGAAACGGTCCACCGTCCCCAGTGGTCGCAGAGGAGGCCAGTCTCCGCAGTCCGCCAACGCCATCTCCGACGTGATGGGCTCCCACCCGTCGTTCGTCCTGGAGCCCGTGTTGCAGAACCATCGCTGGTCGGTCCCCGACCAGTCCCACGGGAGGAAGCGCTCGGTCCCGTCCACGTGGAGGCTCACGAAGCCCTGGGTCCCGCCGCCGATCATATGGGCACGGCCGATGACGCCTTGCACCCGGAAGACCTGCTGCGGAAAGCCGTCCTGACGGACGACGAACTCGTAGCTGCCACCGGCGATCCTGGGGAGGACCTCGGCGTCGGCGAAGCGGATGGGACGTCCATCGAAGGGAGCGATGACCACGTCGGGTCCCGGGGCGCCCCCCGCCTGGCCGTGGGTGGAACCCACCCACGCATCGTACTGATCGGCGTGGCAAGGCGCACACGCGTCCGCGCCCGCGAAGTCCTGGGCCGAGACGGTGGGTGGCGTGGGTGGGGGCGGAGGCGGGAAGGTCAGGTCGTCCCCATCCGTCGTGGGCGCATCGGCGACCCCCCCGCATGCGGCGAGCGCCATCGCGAGGACGGTCACGGGCACGCTCGGGGGAATCCGGCTCCACGACCTTCGTCTCCTCGCCCCGTCCACGGAGCGACGAGCCCCCGGCGCCGGCGGCACCCGGCGGGTTCTCGCCCGCGTCCTCATCTTCCGCCGGCTCCGTCTCCTGCCCACGCCGGTTCCCGGCAGTCGCACAGGGCCCGGATGTGGGTGACGAGGGCCCTCATCTGAGCGGGGCTCAGCATCTCTCCGAATGCGGGCATGCGCGTGCTCTTGTCCAGCACGAATCCGCCGGCCGCGATCCCGTCGAAGAGGGTGTCGTCGGGACGTCGGGACATGAGCACGGGATCGGCGTGGACCGTCGGGGCCACCGGCAGGTTCCCCGCGTTCCAGCCATCGCCAGCGCCGCTGGCTCCATGGCACGCTGCGCAATTGCGAGCGTACAGGGCTGCGCCATCCAGGGAGTCGGCGGCGGCGAGGACGGAGGGAGCTTCGGGCGCCGTAGGCGGTGGAGCGTCGGCGGGCGGCAGCGACAGTAGATACCGTGTGAGACGCCGCACCTCGGTCTGAGGCATGGGCTGCCGGGGCATCAAGGTCCCGGGGACGACCGCGGCGGGATCCCGGATGATGGACCGTACGTACTCGACGTCGGCCCGCTCCGAGATCCCATCCAGCGACGGCCCGATGGCCCCGCCGCGGCCGCCGATCCGGTGGCAGCCCAGACAAGCGTAGCGTTGCTCCAGGCCGCGCTCGACCCGGACGACGTCCAGAGGGCTCAGCGTTTCCGTGAGCGAGCCGGCGGCGGACGCTCCTTCCTGGGCCGACAATGGGAGCGTCGCCAGCACACAGACGAGGGCCGGAGCCGGAGTGAGGGGCGCGCGCTTCATCGCCGAACCCTCTCCGCCGGCCCCCGGCGTGTCAAGCGCAGGCTGAGACGCCGGGGGCCCCTCGGCCGGGTCGGCGCCGGCGACCCGCTGGCCGGATGGACGCTATTCCGAGCGGAGCACGGTGATGGGGCTGGTGCGTGATGCCCGTGCGGCAGGCACGAAGGACGCGACGGCCGCCACCGCCAGGAACAGCCCCATCACGGAGCCCAGCGTGGTCGGATCGGCCCCTCCGACCCCGTAGAGGACGGACGAGAGCACGCGTCCAGCGCCGAGAGACGCCAGGAGCCCGACGACCAGGCCCGCCGAGGTGAGCTTGAGTCCCTCACCGACGACGCGCTTCCGGATCTCCCCGCCCGACGCGCCCAGGGCCACTCGGACGGCCATCTCCCGCTCCCGCTGGGCCACCGAGTACGAGACGAGGCCGTAGATGCCCAGGGTGGCCAGCAGGAGCGCCCCCCCACCGAAGATCCCGAGGAAGAGCGAAGAGATGCTCCACTGGAGCTGGTTCTCGGAGACGACCTCCGTCATCGGGCGCAGCGTCAGGGGGATGTCCGGCGCCATCTCGGAGAGTGCGGATCGGAGACCCGGGATCAGAGCCGCAGGATCGCCGGGTGTACGAGCCACGAGAAAGAACCGCCGAACGCTCGTCTGTAGAAGTGGCTGGTACACCTGGGCGCCGATCTCGTCGGGATCCAGGTCAGCGTGGTAGACGTCGTCGACGACTCCGATCACGGTGTGGCTCGAGGGGCTCTCGGGGTCACCCATGAGGATGGTCTGCCCCACGGGATTCCCGTCGGGCCAGTGTTGGTTCGCCATCCGCCGATTCACCAACACCACGGGCTGGGCGTCCGGACCGTCCAGGGTCGAGACGTCGCGGCCTGCCCGGACGCCGATGGACATGGCCTCGAAGTAGCCGGGGAGTACGCGGTTGATGGTGGCCAGGGGCCATTCCTCGGGAGGCGCTCCCGCCATCGCGGCGGGGACGGCCCGCCACTGGATCGTCTCGTGATTCAGCGGCAGCCAGGCTACCGCCGACGCCGCTTCGACGCCCGGAATGCGCCGGGCGCGTTCGACGGCCTCCTGCATCAAGAGACGCCGCTCCTCGATCGTGGGATGCGCCTCGAGCGTCGTGAAGATCTCCACCGTGGCGACACGGTCGGCTGCGAAGCCCAGGTCCAGGCTCTGCACCGAGGCGAAGCTCCGGAGCATCAGTCCCGCCCCGGCGACGAGAACCACCGCCAGGGCGACCTGAGCCACGACGAGGCCCTGGCGCCCGCGGGACGTGCCGACGCCTCCCGAGCCCTTCGCCCCCTCCTTGAGTCCGGTGACGAGGTCCATCCGTGATGCGTTGAGGGCCGGGAAGAGCCCGAACGCCACCGGGGTGGCCAGAGTCACCACCGCGGAGAAGGCGAGCACCCGGGCGTCGATGCTGACGGCCCCAACCTTGAAGAGATCCTCGGGGATCATGGGGTCGAGGAGTCCGGTGAGGAAGTAGGCCAGCGTCACGCCGAGAATGCCGCCCAGGACTGCCAGGACCGTGCTCTCGGTGAAGAGCTGGCGGACGATCCGCCTGCGCGAGGCTCCCAGCGCCGCACGTACCGAGACCTCGGGGAGGCGGCTGCCGGCCCGTGCGAGCGTGAGACTCGCCACGTTGGCGCAGGCGATGAGGAGGACGAACCCCACGGCGCCCAGGAGGACGAAGAAGAGGGCGTTGAGGACGTCCCAGGCGAAGTTCAACGCCTCGCGGACGGGCTTCACCGTCACGCCATCCATTCGACCGTCGACATCGGGATGTAGCTCGGAGAGGTCGGACTGGATGCCCGCCAGCTCAGCGTGCGCCCGTTCAGCGGTCCAGCCCTCTGCCAGCCGCCCGATGAGCTGGTAGGAGAGGCGAGCACGATCGGCGGTCGTCGCTTCCTGGACGGGCGTCCAGAGCTTCACGCCGCCGAAGGGGAACACGAAGTGGGGGGACATGATCCCGATGACGGTGTGCGGTCGGCCGTCGAGCGTGATGGGGCGACCGAGGAGAGCCGGATCGGCAGCGTAGCGACGCTGCCAGAGACCGTGATCGAGGAGGACCACCGGCTCCGCTCCCGGCTGCCCATCCTCGGGACGGAAGGTCCGGCCCATGACCGGCTGGGCGCCGAGGACGTCGAACATGTTGGCCGTCACCGCCGTGCTCTGGACCTGTTCCGGCGCTTCGTTCCCCGTGACGTTGGTCGAGCCGTAGGTGTAGGCCGCCACGTCCTGGAGGGCCCGGCTTCGCTCCCGCCAGTCCACGTACTGGGGGTAGGAGAATCGGGCCATGTCCCATCCGGTCACCGGGTCGACCTGATTGATCTGGACCAGATCTTCGGCCTCCTCATACGGGAGGGACCGGAAGAGATAGGGGTTCATCACGCTGAAGATCGTCGTGTTCGCCGCGATCCCGAACGCCAACGTCAGGATCACCAGACCGGAATGGCCCGGAGCCTTCCCCATCGCACGGATCGCATACTTCAAGTCCTGCCTCATCTCGTCCATCGTCATCCTCCTCCTCCTCCTCTTACGGCGCGCTCGCCGCGCTTGCGCGGATTCCAGACGGGCTCGTGTGCCCTCCATGTCGCCGAAGCGCCGTCGAGCCTCGACTCTCGCTTCGTCCTCGCTCCAGCCCTGGTCGACGAGCTCCTCGGCTGCTAGCGCAAGATGATGCTCGAGCTCCTCGTCGACGGCCCGCCGCGTGTCGCCTGCGGACCCCCTGTCCAGGCGAAAGGCCCGCTTGAATCTCCCGCTCATCTCAGCTTCCCCTTCAGCGGCCGTCGGGGAGCGGTTGGAGGATCTTGGAGACGGCGCCGGCGTACCGCTTCCAGAACCCCTTCTCACGATCCAGTTGGCGCCGGCCATCCGCCGTGAGGCGATAGAACTTCGCCCTCCGACCCCTTTTCGAGATCCCCCACTCCGCCTCGATCCAGCCCGAGCTCTCCATCCGGTGGAGCGCCTGGTACAGCGCCGAGTCCTGGAGCTCGAGCTCACCGTCGGACCGCCCACGGATGGAGCGAGAGACGGCGAAGCCGTGGGCCGGGCCCCCGGTCAGGGTCTGCAGGATCACCAGATCCACGGTTCCCGGGAGCATTCCCCGGCTCTGTCCGGTCATTCGTCCGATGCTCGTCTCGCGAGTCGACCTCGTTGGCCTCACTTGGTGAGGTCAAGGATGCGCTACCCTACGGAGGGCCCGCCTCCGGGTTTCACCACCTGCCCCGCTTGGGATCCGGGGGTTTCGGACGCGGTCTCCAGCTGGAGTACGATGCCTCCGGCCCCGTCCCTCCGGTGCCCTCGCGCGGACCTCGGCCGGGTCAGCCTTCCGGAGGCCGGTAGCGGACGTCCATGGCGTCCAGACGCCGCAGATGCCAGTCGAGGCGCCGCCGGAAGTCACGGAAGTTCTTGCCGTTCCGGGGTGTCCAGACGACCTCCGCCAGCGCGAGCATCCGGGGAAAGACCATGTACTCCACCTGGTCGGGTGTCTTCATGTATTCCGTCCAGACGTTGGCCTGAGCCCCGATGATGCGACTCTCGTCCCTCTCCCGGAGCGGGCCCGGGACCGGCTCGAAGGCATACACCGTGTCCAGGGGGAGGAAGCCACCGATGGCGAGAGGCTCGCCCTCCTGATCCTCGGACTGATAGTAGTCGAAGTAGACGTGGCTGGTGGGGGTCATGACGACGTCGTGTCCCCGGCGCGAGGCCTCGATGCCTCCCACGGTCCCCCTCCACGACATGACCGTGACGTTGGGGGGGAGGGAGCGTGAGGTCTCCAGGATCTCATCCCACCCGATGACCCTCTTCCCCCGCTCCGCCAGATGGTTGGCGATGCGACGCAGGAACCACCCGTGCACCTGCTCCACGTCGTTCAGTCCCTGACGGAACATGAGCCCCCGGACGTAGTCACTCTCCTCCCAACGGGACGTGGGCGTCTCGTCGCCTCCCACGTGGACGTACTCTCCGGGGAAGAGCTCGACCACCTCGTCCAGGACGGTCTCGAGGAAGTCGAAGGTCTCCTCGTACGGACAGAAGATGTCTTCGAAGACTCCCCATGTCCGGGCCACTTCGAAAGGCCCGTCGGTGCACGCGAGCTCGGGGTACGACGCCAGGGCCGCGGTGGCGTGGCCCGGCATCTCGATCTCGGGGATGACCATGACGTGGCGATCGGCTGCATACGTCACGACCTCCCTGATCTCCTCCTTCGTGTAGTAGCCTCCGTGGCGTCGCCCGTCTCCCCGGAACGGCTCGCGACCATGTCCGACGTGCGTCTCGTCGCGCCATGCCCCGACCTCGGTGAGTCGCGGAAAGGCGTCGATCTCGATTCGCCAGCCCTGGTCCTCGGTGAGGTGCCAGTGGAAGCGGTTGAGCTTGTAGCGGGCCATGAGGTCGATATAGCGCTTCACGAACTCGACATCGAAGAAATGACGGGCTACGTCCAGGTGCATCCCCCGATAGGAGAAGCGGGGCTCGTCGAGGACCGTCACCGCATCTACCGCGACCCCCTCCGCCGGCACCGTGGCGTCCCCCGGCTCCAGGCCGGGGGGAAGGAGTTGGGCGAGGCTCTGGAGCCCGTAGAAGACGCCCGCGTGGTCGCTGCCCACGATAGAGATGCCGGACGACGCCACCTCCAATCGATATCCTTCGGGCCCGACTTCCGAGGCTCCGGGGTCCACCGCCAGGTGAATCCCCTCGCTGGCGTCTCCCACGGGCAGCGGCAGCCCCGTGCCGCGCCGGTAGGGCTCTGCCCACACGTCGGCGACCCGGGCAAGCTCGCCGTCTTCGGGATCGGCCAACGTGATGCCGGTGGCGGCGCTCAGACGGTACGTACCGCTCGCTGGACGAACGTCCACGGGCTCGGGGACGATGGAATGGGGAACCTTCCGCTCGCATGCCTGAAGCACGAAAAGGACCGACAGAGCGCAGAGCGGTCGACGCATCAGGAGGTTCGCGTGAGGACTCGGGTCTGTGTGAACTGCCGGTGTCCGGCTGGTCCCTTGTGGAAGCCGAAGCCGCTCTCACGGGCTCCCACCCACGGCGTGCCCGGCACACCTCCCGCCGATCGGTTGATGCCTACCATGCCGGCGGAAAGACGCCGACCGACGGCGGCCGCGCGCTCCTCGTCGCCGCCGAAGACGACGGCTCCCAGCCCGAAGGGCGTATCGTTGGCCCGTCGCACGGCCTCGTCCACGGAGGACACCCGCGAGACGCAGGCCACGGGTCCGAAGGTCTCGGCCGAGGCGACGTCCATGTCGTCGGTGACGTCGGAGAGAACCGTCGGGGTGACGAAGTTGTCTTGATGACCCGAGCCGCCGGCGAGGACCCGTGCTCCCGCATCGACCGCCGACTCGATCTGAGCCAGCACGTGATCCCTTTGGCGGACGTTGACCATCGGCCCGACGTCGGACTCCTCGAGCCCGGGACCGACGGTAACCTCCTCGGCGAGCCGCGTGAGCGCCACCTCGAAGGCGTCGGCCACCGGGTCCAGAACGAAGATCCGCTCGGTAGCCACGCAGACCTGCCCGCAGTTGCGGAAGGAGTTCATCGCGGCGAAGCGGGCGGCGGCGTCGACGTCGGCGTCTTCGAGGACGATCATCGGGTCCTTTCCGCCGAGCTCGAGGACGACCCTCTTCAAGGTGCCCGCGGCCTCCCTCAGGATGAGCTTTCCGACCTCGCGGGAGCCGGTGAAGGCGATCATGTCGACTTCGGAGCGAACGAGCGCCTCGCCCTGCATGTCGGCGCCGTGCACGACCTGCAGGACGTCGTCGGGGAGCACCGACCCGAGGACGTCGGCATACGCCTGTCCGCTCAGAGGTGTCTCCTCGGACGGCTTGAAGACCACGGCATTGCCGGCCACGAGGGCGGGAAGGATCATCCAGCCGGGCATGGCCATGGGGAAGTTCCATGGCGTGATGGCTCCGACGACGCCGAGGGGATCGAAGTGGACGGTGGAGACGAGGGAGCCGGACGTGACGGTCTCCGGAAGGAGTGCCTCGACCATCTCGTCGATCTCCCGCCTGAGCCCGTCGCCGCCGAGACGTCGTGCCTCCGCCCGCGCCTCCCCGAGGGGCTTGCCCATCTCCCGGGTGATGAGCTCGGCGTGCTCCTCCACCCTTTCGTCGAACTCTGCGGCCGTCTCCTGGAGCAGCCCCGCCCGTCCTTCGAGCCCGAGATCCGACCCCGACCGCTGAGCGGCGCGTGCCCGATGTACCACCGACTGGACCTGGTCGACCGGGGTGACGCGGACCCGGCCCACCACGTCGCCGGTGGCCGGGTCGAACGATTCGAGCATGGTCATGGCGCTGGGCTCGCGGGAAGGAGGCGGATTCGACAGGTTGGTGCGGAAGATGCCCCGACCGTGAGACGATGGGCAACCGCAAGGGGAACCGGCACCCGCGGTCCGTCGATTCCACGAACGGTCCCCCCTCTCTGGTCCTTCGACGCAGGAGCCATGGATCGTATGAAGCCAACGCACGGAGCCCTCGTCGCCCTTCTGGTCGCCGTCGTGCCTGGAGCCGCCACCGGGCAGGAGGTCTTCCACTCGACCCAGTCCGCGAACCTTCCCACGGCCACGACGCTCCGCTCCGGGAGCTGGCTCTTCGAGATCTCGCATCGGTTCGGCCGACCGGTCTCTACAGGGGCCGAGGAGCTTTGGGGCGTGGACGGTCCGGCGTCGATCCGTCTCGGCCTCACCTACCAGGCGACCGATCGCCTGATGCTGAGCCTTCTCCGAACGAATGTGGACGACAATCTCGGCCTGGACGCGCGGCTCCGGGTGATCCGGGAGGAGGCCGGCTCCATGACCCTGGCCATCGCCGTCGTGGGTGGCGTCGCCGTGAACACGCAGGTGAACGAGATCTCCGACCCCTCCCAGGACCAGCTCCGTGAAGACAACGAGGTCCAGATCTACGGCCAGCTCGTCGTCGACGCGCTCCTGGGTGATCGCGTCGCCCTGGGGGTGGTGCCTTCGTACCTCCGGAATCCTCGTCTTCTCGATCTGGAATCGGAGAACGCTCTCGCCCTCGGCGTGCATGGTAGCGTGCGCCTCTCGGACGGAGTGGCGCTTCTCGGTGAATGGGTCGTCAGCGAGGAGATCCCGTCGCAGACCCACGACAGCGGGACCTTCGGCGTCGAGCTCGAGACCCGGGGCCACTTCTTCAAGATCGTGGTCACCAACCAGACGCGACTGAATCCCAGTCAGTACCTGGGTGGATCTTCAATCCCCTTCGAGGCCGACGAGCTTCGTCTGGGCTTCAACATCACCCGGCTCCTCCCCTTCTGACGGAGCAGCGCTCCCGGCCCGCTACATGCCGGGACCGAAGTACTCCAGGAGGAGGAAGTACAGCGCACCGGCGATGGCCGTGATCACGGCCAGCTTGAGCAGTCGCTTGAGGATGGAGTAGACGAGGGTCGCCGCGATCAGGAGGACGGGGACGAGAAGAAGCGGGCTGGCGAGGAGGAACTCAACCGCCCGGTCGAGCTGACTCATGTTCGTGACCACCGCATCCGGAATCGGGAAGGACTCACCAAAGGTAGTGGAAGGCGCCGGGTACGGAGACCCTTGCAAAACCGCCGCGTATGGCCGATCTCCAGGGCGCGGAAAATCTTCCCCGAGCCATCCCCACGCCCCTCCAAGAGCGGAGCCGCACACCCCGTGACCCCCTCCACCCGAGCCGTGGCGGCGAAGAGCGACGAGAAGACCTTCCTCGGACATCCCCGGGGGCTTTCCACTCTCTTCTTCACCGAGATGTGGGAACGCTTCTCGTATTACGGGATGCGCGCGTTGCTCACGCTCTTCATGACGGCCGCCACCATCGGGGAGAATCCGGGACTCGGCTTCGACGTGGCGACGGCCGGGGCGATCTACGGGCTCTACACGAGTCTGGTCTACATCCTGGCCCTTCCCGGCGGATGGGTCGCGGACAACCTCTGGGGACAGCGGAAGGCCATCTGGGTCGGTGGTTGGATCATCGCTCTCGGCCATTTCACCATGGCGGTGCCGGGGACGTTCACCTTCTTCCTGGGCCTCTTCTTCATCATCTGCGGAACCGGCCTGCTCAAGCCGAACGTGTCCACCATCGTGGGTGACCTCTACCCCGAGGGCGGGGCGCGTAGGGATGCCGGATTCTCCGTCTTCTACATGGGCATCAACCTCGGGGCGTTCTTCGGACCGCTGGTCACCGGCTTCCTCGGGGAAGGCTACCAGTGGCACTGGGGGTTCGGCGCCGCAGGCGTCGGAATGGTCCTGGGACTGATCCAGTACCGCATGGGACAGGAGTACCTCGGAGACATCGGTCACCTCGAGAGCGGGAGGAGTCCCGAAGAGACCCGCGCGCTCTCCAGGAAGTTCTTCGGTGCCTTCCTCGGGATCCTCGGCGTCATCGTGTCGTTCGGATATCTGGTCGCCGCCGGCGTGATTCCCATCACCATCACGGAGATCGCCACCCGGCTGGGGCAGGGGGTCCTCGTCGTCGTCGCTGGCTATTTCGTGTACGTCTGGACGCTGGGCGGTCACACCGCCGAAGAGAACAAGCGGATGGCGGTGATCTTCTGGCTCTTCCTCCTCATCGCCGTCTTCTGGTCCGGGTTCGAGCAGGCGGGAACCTCGCTGAACCTCTTCGCCCGGGATCTGACCGATCGGATGATCCTCGGTTGGGAGCTCCCGGCCTCGACCCTGCAGTCGGTGAACGCCGGCTTCATCATCCTCCTGGCTCCGGTGTTCGGGATGCTCTGGGTCTGGCTCGAGTCCAGGAGCATCAACCCGTCGATCCCCATGAAGGCCGGCCTCGGGCTCACGGGCCTCGCGGCCGGCTTCTTCGTGCTGGCATGGGGTGCCTCCCAGGCGACACCCGAGAATCCGGTGTCGCCGGCGTGGCTCGTCGTGACCTACTTCCTCCACACGGTGGGTGAGCTGTGCATCTCCCCTATCGGCCTCTCGGCCATCACCAAGCTGTCCCCGAAGCGGAGGGTGGGTCAGATGATGGGCGTGTGGTTCGTCGGTGCGGCGCTGGGAAATCTCTTCGCCGGACTCGTGGCCGGTCAGCTGGAGACCATGATGCCCGGGCGCCTCTTCCTCACGGTGGCGTCCATCACCGGCGGAGTAGCTGTCGTGGCCATGCTGGTGACGCCCAAGGTCAAGCCCCTCCTCGGCGGCGCGAAGTAGAGCCCGAGGAGTCGGGCCCGGGGTCGCGCCGACCTCAGCGTCCCGGCTCTCCCTCTTCCAGGATCTCCTTGTAGCGCATCAGGTGCGCGAGGGCCTCGGCTTCCCGGCCCTCGGCCTCCAGCAGGCGGGACAGATTGAAGTGCGCCACGGCGAGCCCGGGGTCGAGTCGGAGCGCCTTCTCATAGGCGGCTCTGGCCTCTTCCGGCGCATCCCTGTCCTCCCGCGCCACACCGAGGTTGTAGAGGGCCCGGGCGCTCGTCGGATCGGCTTCGATGGCCTTTCGGTACTCCTCCTCGGCCTCGTCGGTCCGACCCATCTCGTGGAGGATGCGCCCCAGGTTGAGATGGGCGTCGGCGTGGGAAGGATTCAACGCCAGCGCCTCCCGGTACGCGGCGGCGGCGGCGTCGAGGGAGTTCGCCTCCAGGTCCAGGGCGACTCCGTACCATTCGTCCGCGGTGCTGGCCTCGGACCGGGCCTCACCCAACGCCCTCCGGGCGACGGGAACGGCCTCGTCGGCGTCTGTGGCCGAGAAGTCGATCCGGAGTTGGCCGGAGTCGGGCTCCCACACCGTGTCCTCGTCCCGGACCAGCACCCGATCGCCCACGGCGGCGATGCTCACGGCGCTCAATGGACGCCCGACGGGAAGCTGCTCCCGCAGGGCCTCGAGCGTGGCGCCCACCTTCCGTACGGAGACGTCTGCGTCGAGGAGCCCCCGAGTCGCGCGCAGGAGGGCGATGTCCTGAAAGGAGTACACGTACGCGTTCCGCGGTCCCCGTCTCGGCGAGAGCAGGCCCCGACGCGTCCAGGCGAGGATCCGGGACGTGGGAAGTCCCAGGACCTCGGCGACCTGGCGGGTCGTGTATCCCTTCACCCCTCCCTGGTCTCCCGCCTCGCCCGCCCGAGGTGCACTTTCGTCCCGACGCTCTCTTCGTTCCCTTCGACTCGCTGGCACCGGTCTTCTCTTCCGTCCACACGGTGGACTTGCGTTCGCCCTCGCGGTCTTCCTCCATCGGCGCTTCGACGCCGACGCGAGATCGACGGTCTCCACCCTCGACGCCTCGCCGAGAGAGCGGTGATCTCCTTTCCGGGCACCGCGTCGAACGACGGGATCCCGTCCTGGAAGTATAGCTGCTCCAGGGGAGGCCGTGCGCCACCCGGCTCTTCCTTCGGGAAGAAGACGTATCGATCTTTGGCGGACTCGTATCCCTTCACGACCTCCTCGCGGGGAACGACGCTCTCGTCGTTGGACTCGATGCATCGACGTCGATCCGAACGTCTCGCTCCTCGGGGATCACGTCGACCGAGATTTTCCCGACCCGTCGCCGTCGCAGGGATCGCCGAGCGAGGGGAGGCGAGCCCGAAGGCCAAGGTGGAAGATCCCTTCGCGCGCGCAGTCACGGCGGACACCCATATGTTCCACGAAAGACGAGCCGCAACGACACATTCCGGGTTCGGTGGGAGGGATTCGCTTCCGCGACCGGAATCGCCGTGCTTGCCCTCCGGTTTCCCGCCCGGCAGCTTCGCGCGATGACCTATCTGCTCCTCGCCGGCGGAACCCTCGTGGGTACCGCGCTCCTCTGGTTCGCGTGCTCCCGCCTGGAGGAGTCGACCCACAGGCTCGCAGAGCATTACGGGATCCCGGATGCCGTGAAGGGATCCATTCTCCTCGCGGTAGCGTCGAGCATGCCGGAGCTCGTCACGGCTCTTCTCGCCCTCCCGGTGCACGCGGACTTCGAGCTCGGCCTCTCCGCCATCATCGGATCGGCGATCTTCAACATCCTCGTGATCCCGGCGTTCTCGGTCTACGCCAGGGGACGACCGCTGGAGGCTCACCGGGACCTCGTGTACCGCGAAGGGCAGTTCTATCTCGTTTCGGTGGCCGTCCTCATGCTCGTGCTGAGCCTGTCCGTCATCTACGGCGGGGGGATGGTGCCGGGCACGGTCGATGGGGAGAGGCAGATCTTCCGGGGCGAGTTCACCCCGTTGCTCGCCTCTTTCCCCCTCCTCCTGTACGGCCTCTACGTGTTCATCCAGTTCGAGGAGGTGAAGCGTCAGCGCGACGACCATCCTCCGAAGGCGGGGGTCGACGCGATCAGGGAGTGGGGCGTCCTGGTGGGCACCATCGTGTTGATCCTCGTGGGCGTCGAGATGCTCCTTCGAGTCGCCATCACCCTCGGGCAGCTCCTCCAGACACCCACCTTCCTCTGGGGTATGACCATCGTCGCCGCGGCCACGTCCCTGCCCGACACCTTCGTCAGCGTTCGCGCCTCGGTCCTGGGGCGCACCGAATCGTCCGTCTCCAACGTGCTGGGAAGCAACGTCTTCGACCTCCTGGTCGCGGTGCCGGCCGGGGTCATGCTTTCCGGGTCCATCGTCGTGAACTACACCCAGATCGTACCGATGATGGTATTCCTGGTCGTGGCCACCATCGTGATGCTGGTCTTCATGCTCAGGGACATGCGCCTGTCCCCCCGGGAGGCCCACGTGATGATGGTGCTCTACGCCGGCTTCGGGGTGTGGATGACCCTGGAGGCCTTCGGCATCATGAACCTCCTGGGCGTTCGGGCCCTTCCCTAGGAGCGTCCGGGGCGCGGGAGCTCCGTCCCGCAGAAGCGGCAGTAGGCGGCGTCGCTGTCCGTCTCGATCCGCTCGCACCCGGGACACGTGGTCACGAGGCTCGTCCCACCCGTGGGGAGCCGTGAGAGCTCCGCGGTGACGATGCCCGTGGGGACCGCGATGATTCCATAGCCCAGGATCATGATGAACGCCGCCACGGCCTGACCGAGGCCCGTGACGGGATGGATGTCGCCGTACCCCACCGTGGTGAGCGTGACGATGGCCCAGTACACGCCTCGCGGGATGCTGCTGAAGCCGGACTCGGGACCCTCCAAGAGGTACATGACCGATCCCACCACCACGACCGAGCAGACCACGGTCACGACGAAGACCGCGATCTTGTAGCGTGAGTTCCTGAGGGCCGTGGCCAGCACGTTCGCTTCTCCCAGGAAGCGGACCAGCTTGAACACGCGGAACACCCTGAGGATCCGGAGGATCCGGACGACCACGAGGAACTGGCCTCCAGGGAGGAGCACGCTCACATATGTGGGAAGGATGGACAGGAGGTCGATGACGCCGAAGAAGGAGGTGGCGTATCCCCGTTTGTCCTTCACGCACCATAGGCGGAGGGCATATTCGATGGTGAAGAGCAGGGTGAAGCCCCACTCGATGGCTCGGAGGAGCTGGGCGTTGGCTGCGCGGATGCCGGCCACGGAGTCGAGCATGAGGGCCACGACGCTTGCGAGGATGGCAACCATGAGGATGCCGTCGAAGAGCTGTGGGACCCCCTCCTCGTGACCGAAGATGATCTGGTACGTCTTCCCCTTGAGCGTGTCCGGGGGCGCTGCGGGGCCGAATGGGGGCATGGGCGATGACCTGGAGGGTTCAGCTGCGGATGCGGCCTGAAAGTAGCGTATGGCCGGAAGGCCGTGGCATCGTGGCGACGGGCCTCCGCCATGCCGGCTGATCGCGATCAGCGCCTCGCCGCCTACCGGGACAAGCGCACGGCGTCGCGGACCCCCGAGCCCTTCGGAGGCCGGGTCGTGGCCGGCGGTAGCATCTTCGTGGTCCAGAAGCACGCGGCGCGGAGTCTCCACTGGGACCTGCGCCTGGAGCTGGACGGGGTGCTCCTCTCGTGGGCGGTGCCGAAGGGCCCGTCCCCGAACCAGGCGGACAAGCGACTGGCCGTGCGGACCGAGGACCATCCCCTGGAATACGCCGAGTTCGAAGGGGTCATCCCCGACGGCGAGTATGGCGCCGGACCCATGATCGTGTGGGATCGCGGCGTCTGGATCCCTTTGGAGGATCCCCATGAGGGGCTGGAGAAGGGCAAGCTCCTCTTCGAGCTGCGCGGACACAAGCTCCTGGGCAGTTGGACGCTCGTGAAGACCACGCAGTCGGAGGCCTCGTGGCTTCTGATCAAGGAGCGAGACGCCTACCTGGACCCGGAAGGTACGACGGAGGACTATCCCGAAGACTCCGTCTACTCGGGACTGACGGTCCGGGAGTTACCGATGGCCGAGGAGGTGGCCGAGTCGATGGCGCGAGCCGCGGCCGAAGCGGGCGCCCCGGAGGGCGACGTCCGGGCCGACGACGTGGACTTGATGCTGGCCACTGCCCGGGAACGACCCTTCAGCCGTGGCGGATGGATCTTCGAGATCAAGTATGACGGATACCGGTTGCTGGCCGAGCGCCGGAGCCGGGAAGCGTATCTGCGATCCCGCTCCGGTCTCGATCTCACGGCGACCTTTCCGGAGATCGCCCGCGCGGTACGAGGGCTTCCCTACGAAGGCCTGGTTCTCGATGGCGAGGTCGTGGTGAACGACCCCGAGGGAAGGCCGTCCTTCTCCCGTCTCCAACGCCGGGGTCGCATCACCAGGAAGATCGACGCTTTGCGGGCGAGCTTCGAGGTGCCCGCTCTGTACCACGCCTTCGACATCCTCGGCCTCGAGGGACGCGACCTCCGGCCCCTCCCCCTCCTGCGTCGCAAGGAGCTGCTCCGTCGGATCCTGCCTACCGTCGGACCGGTCCGGTACGTCGACCATATCGCCGAGGAGGGAGCGCCGATGTTCCACCACGCGGAGGCCATGGGCCTGGAGGGCATCGTGGCGAAGAGGGCCGACGCCCCTTACCGCGGGGGGCGTTCGCAGCGCTGGATCAAGATCCGCTCGCTGCACACGGCCCCTTTCGCCGTCGTCGGCTGGACGGAGCCGAAGGGCGGGCGGGGTGGCTTCGGATCCCTTCATCTGGCGTACCGCGACCAAAGCCGGTGGGTGTACGTGGGCAGCGTGGGCAGCGGCTTCAGCGACGCGCAGCTCGCCCACACGCGGACGGCTCTCGCGGACACGGAAGTGGACGCCTGTCCCTGTGATGCCGGCCCCGTGCCTCGGAGGCGTGGACATCACTGGGTGCGGCCGGAGCTGGTTGCGGAGGTCCGCTACAAGGAGCTGACGGACCAGGGCCTCCTCCGGCAACCCACGTTCTCGAGATTCCGGGAAGATCTCCCGGTGGAGGAGTGCGACCGGGTCCCCGGAGCGCCCGGGACCGAGCCCGAGCCGCGGGAGGCGCGCGACGAGAAGGAGGTCTCCCTCTCCAACCTCGAGAAGGTGTTCTGGCCCGGCGAGGGGTATACCAAGGGTGATCTCATCGAATACCACCGCCGAGTATCCGAGTGGATGCTTCCCTACCTCCGGGACCGTCCCCTGGTGATGACGCGGTATCCCGACGGCATCGAGGGCAAGTCCTTCTTCCAGAAGGACGCGCCGCCTCATGCCCCCGAGTGGGTGCGGACGGTCCGCATCTGGAGCGAGGGCTCGGAGCGGGAGCTGTCGTATTTCGTGGCCGACGATCTGGAATCCCTCCTCTACGTCGTGAATCTGGGCACCATCCCCATCCACGTATGGTCGAGCCGTACCGAGAGCCTCTCGAACCCCGACTGGTGCATCCTCGATCTGGATCCCAAGGAGGCCCCTTTCACCGACGTGGTGGAGGTGGCACGATCGATCCACGAGCTGTGCGTGGAGATCGGGCTGCCGTGTCATCCCAAGACCAGCGGCTCCTCGGGGATCCACGTGCTGGTCCCCTTGGGGAAGAGGTTGACGTACGAGCAGTCCCGCTCCCTCGGTCAGCTGCTCGGCCAGGTGGTGGTCTCCCGCAAGCCGGCCATCGCCACGCTGGTGCGCAACCCGGAGCGGAGGGAGGGGAAGGTCTACGTCGACTTCGTGCAAAACGGTCACGGCCGCCTCCTGGTGGCCCCCTTCTCGGTGCGTCCCAGGCCCGGTGCACCGGTCTCCACGCCGCTTCTCTGGGAGGAGGTGACGCCCGAGCTCCGCATCGGAGATCACACCATCGCCACCGTGCCCCGGCGGATGGAGGAATTGACCCGGGATCCCATGAGGCCGGTGTTGGACGAGGAGCCGGACCTCCTCGCGGCGCTCCAGCGGCTCCAGGAGCGCCTGGACGTCTGACGGCGCCTGCGGTCAGGCAAGCAGCCCGGGGGCTCCGCCGGTGTGGAGGAAGACGACGCGCTCGGTTCGGGCCGTGGGATCCCCCTCCAACCAGGCCGCCATCCCGGCGGCGGCCTTCGACGTGTACGTGGGGTCCAGGACGATCCCTTCGAGACGGGCGAACCGCCGAAGGGCGGCGTCCGAAGCGGGCGTGGGTATGCCGTAGCCCTCTCCCACCTGGTCGTCGATCACCTCCAGCGGGACCGAAGCGAGATCCACGTCGCAGGCGAGGAGGACGGCGC
This sequence comes from Longimicrobiales bacterium, assembly GCA_033722275.1. Taxonomy (GTDB): domain Bacteria; phylum Gemmatimonadota; class Gemmatimonadetes; order Longimicrobiales; family Gaopeijiaceae; genus UBA2589. Next base: position 27,859 of record JAWVZK010000003.1, read on the forward strand.
CCTCCGACGCGAGCCGGAGTGTCGTCTCTCGGAGCTGCCGCCCGTCGACGTCGGCGCTCACTCCGAAGAGCGTCACGTCTCTTCGTCCCAGGAGCGCGAAGCCGAGGAGGAGCCCCGCCAGGGTCCCGCACGACGATGCGGAGGTGAAGAGCAGGGTGTGGCGGCAGTCGTCGTCGAGGGCGTCCAGCTGCACCTGCAGCTCCGCCGCGGCCAGAGCGTACCCCAGACTCCCCAGTCCGGTGGACGCCCCGATGGGGATCACCCTGGGGGTGCCGCCTTCCGCCTCGATCCGCTCGGCGACCCGGTGCATCGCCGGCGACCGGAGCGCCCGATCCTCGACGGTGACGATCTCGGCGCCGAAGAGGCGATGGAGGAGCGCGTTGCCTCGTGGCGGATGGGGTTCGGGACCTTGAGTGACCAGCACGCAGCCCAGCCCGAGCCGGGCGGCGGCGGCGGCCGTCACCCGGCAGTGATTGGATTGGGGCCCACCCGCCGTGACGAGATGCGTGACGCCTTCGAGACGGTGGGGCGCCAGCTCCAGCTCGAGCTTGCGCACCTTGTTGCCGCCGAGGGCGAAATTGGTATCGGCATCCATCTTCACGTAGAGGTGGGAGACCCCCAGGCGTCGTGCCAGAGCCCCCGTGGACCGAAGGGGCGTGGGAAGGTTCGCCAGGGATCGGCGGGGCCAGGCGCGCAGACGTTCGAGGGCGGCGACGTGAGCGGATCCGTCCTGGCTCATGCGGTCCCCCCACCGCTCGAGGGTATCTCGTCACACCTCGTCCGGCGGGCCTGGACGCTCATGGGACGACGACCTCCGCGGCCTTGGGCGTACGGGCCGCGGCGCGGATGGTGGATGCGTGAATGTCCACCGTGTCCTCCACCCTTCGGGCGTACCCGCCCGACATCACCACGGCGACCGGAAGTCCCCGGCGTCGACACGTCTCGAAGACGATGCGGTCTCGAGTCTTCAGGCCCTCCTTCGAGACCGAGAGCCGCCCCAGTCGGTCCTTCTCGTAGGGATCGGCGCCGGCGAGATAGAAGACGATGTCCGCTCCGCGCTCCAGGGCCTCGGCCACCCCCGCATCCACCGCGGAGAGGAAGACGTCGTCCCCCGCTCCGTCCTCCAGGGCCACGTCCAGATCGCTGGCCTCCTTGCGGAAGGGGTAGTTCCGAGCGCCGTGGACGGAGAGTGTGAACGCGGTGTCGTCCCGGGCGAAGATCGCAGCGGTTCCGTTGCCCTCGTGCACGTCGAGGTCGAGGATCACGGCCCGCCCTACGAGGCCCTCCGCCTGGAGGGAACGGACCGCCACGGCGACGTCGTTGAACACACAGAAGCCCTCGCCGCGGTCGGGGAAGGCATGGTGCGTGCCGCCCGCCAGGTTGGCGGCCGTACCGTCCTCGAGGGCGGCTCGTGCGGCGGCCACCGTGCCCCCTACGGATCTCCGCGATCGCTCCACGAGCCCGGGAGACCACGGGAAGCCCATCTGCCGTATTCGTTGCGGGGACAATCGCCCCGTCTCGACGGCTTCGATGTACGAGGCGCCATGGACCCGGGCGAGCGCTTCGTTGGTAGCAGCCTCGGGCACGCTCAGGGTGACGTGGGGGTCGTCCGCGACCCGTTCCCTCAGAAGGCGGTACTTCTCCATGGGGAAGCGGTGCCCCTGAGGGAGCGGGAGCACGAAGTCGTCGGAGTGGAAGGCGCGCATGCGGTGGGGACGCGAGTCGGGAGTGGAGAGCCAAGCGTGAAGATATCCGGAATCTGGGTTCGGTGGCCATCAACGGAGGCGACTTGATCCCCATGCGGACCGCGCGCTCGCCTGGTGTGGACCGTCGTCGGTGGCGGATCGCCCTCGGCGCCCTGCTCCTCTCCGCCTCGGCGGCGACGGTTCCGGACGGTCTGGTGGCGCAACGCTCGACGATCCAGGGCCAGGTCCGGGACCAGGAGGGTGCGGCCATCTATGCCGCGACCGTCTCGCTCCATCAGGACGGCGTGCGGATCCACGCCACCGGCACCGACCGACTGGGTTCCTTCCGCATCGCCGATGTCCTGCCAGGGCGCTACGAGCTGCGGGTGGAGGCATTGGGGTACGCCGGGCTCTCTCTCGACGTCGAGCTCGGGTTCGCGTCGACGAAGGAGGTGGATCTGCGCCTCGAGCGGAGGGCGCTGGAGCTGGAGGGAGTCTCGGTGGAGGCGGCGGCGAATCGGGAGCGGCGGCGATTCGAGGAGCTCGCCGGGCCCACCGTCCGGGAGATGGATCTGGAGGAGGTTCGCTTCATCCCCGGGGTGGCGGAGCCCGATCCCGTTCGCGCCATCGAGGTCCTCCCGGGGGTGGTGTCGACGTCGGACTTCTCGGCCGCCTTCCACGTACGCGGCGGGTCCCAGGATCAGAATCTGATCCTGCTGGACGGAATCCCGGTGTTCTCCCCCTTTCACCTGGGCGGGCTCTTCTCGGTGTTCAACGCCGACATGATCGACCGCGTGGAGCTCATGTCGGGAGGTTTTCCCGCCGAGCATGGAGGGCGGGTCTCGTCGGTCCTGGAGATCGACTCGGACGCCGGCTCGGGCGACTTCGGTGTGGATGGCGCGGTGTCCCTCCTCTCCAGCCGGGGAGCCGTCGCGGGCGGTCTGCCGGAGTCCGTGGCCGCCGCTCTGGGTCAGACCAGCGTGCGGTACCGCTTTTCCGCGCGCCGGTCGTACTTCGACGTACTCCTCGCCCCGGCCTTCGAGTTTCCCTACCACCTGAGAGATTTACAGGGAGTGGTGGAGGGCTGGACCCCCGATGGGGACCGGATCTCGATCTCGGCCTATACGGGGGAGGACGTCTTCGACCTGACCTCGGTGGACTCGGAGGACTTCCCCCTGAGAGTCGACTGGGATTGGGGCAACGACGCCGCGGGGGTGCGATGGAGCCATCCACGCTCCGGGGGTGGATCGCTGGACGTCCGCGCCAACGTCTCGCGCTTCGGCACGGGCCTCCTCTTTCCCGACTTCGACGACACGGAGTTCGACAGTCGCATTCAGCAGTCCCAGCTCGGCCTGGATCTGGATCTGCGTCCTCGTCCCCGCTTCGCGGTACAGACCGGGCTCGTGGTCCAACGGCTCTCGTATCGAAACAGCTTCGTCACCGGTGGCACCGACTTCGGGGGAGCCAAGGGAGATGCCACCCTCGTCGGCGGCTACGTCCAGGCGCGCTGGAATCGTGGCCGGACCTGGCTCGTGGAGGCGGGCGTGCGCGGTGACCTGTACCGCCCCGACCCCGGGAGGACGGTCTTCGAGCCGTCACCGAGATTCGCGTTCAAGCGCTTCCTCGGCGGCGGCGACGTAGCCCTCAAGATGGCGGCGGGGCGCTACTCCCAGTTCCTGCACTCCTTGAGGGACGAGGAGCTTCCGCTGGGTCTCGACGTCTGGGTGCTGGCCGGCGCTCGGACCCCTCACGCCGTCTCCGACCAGATCCAGCTCGGAGTGGAGGGATACGAGGACGCGCACTGGTACTGGTCGGTGGAGGGCTACCTACGGGACTTCGACGGGGTGGTGACCTTCAACCCCGCCGACGATCCCAACGACGAGCTCGATGACATACTCGGCGGCAACGGCCTCTCCTGGGGGGCGGACCTCCTGGTCCGGAAGCAGACCGGCGACATCCGGGGCTGGCTCGCCGTCTCCTTCCTCAAGGCCCGGCGAACCTTCCCCGATCCCCTGTCGCCCCTCGAGGTGCCGCCGGAGATCACCTTCCCGCCCATCTTCGACCGGAGGATCGACGTCGACCTGGTCTTCTCCTATCCGGCGCCGTGGGGGTGGGAGGGCGGTCTCCGCTGGAACCTGGGGAGCGGGATCCCCTACACCCGCGCCCTGGGATCGTACGCGTACTATCAGCCCCTATACGTGCAGGACGGTCGGCTCGACTGGACGGGTGAGGACGGAGACGAGGACGGGGGCTTCGGCGTGGTCCTGGCGGACCGGAACTCGTCCCGGTACCCGGCCTACCATCGCCTGGACCTGAGCTTCCGAAGGACCTTCCAGAAGAGCTGGGGCTCCCTCACCCCGTACCTCAACCTGGTGAACGTCTACAACCGGCGGAACGTCCTCTTCTACTTCTTCGAGTACGACGAGGAGCCGCCGGTGCGCTCGGGCATCTCCATGTTTCCGGTGCTCCCCACCATCGGGCTGGAGGTGTCCTTCTGATGAGGACCCATCCGATGCCCTGGCCCTCGCGCAGGGCGTTCGGCGTGGCGTCGTGTCTTCCTCTACCGCGCAGGGCGGCCAGCGTGGCCGTGTATCTGCCTCTTCTCCTGGCGGCGTGCGAGCTGGAAGAGGTCTCGGTGGTGGACGTGGAGGACGTGGTGGTGGCCGAGGTGTACGTCAACGTGAAGGAGATCCCCACGGAGAATCAGGTCCTGGGTCTGTTGCACAAGACGGTGGGTCCAACGGACCCGGGGGACGTGCGGACCGAGCTCGTGGGCTCGCGGCTCACGGTCCGGCGGAGCGACGGTACGCCGATTCCCGTCCAGGGTGCCGATCCGGAGCTGTGCCTGGAGGAGGAGCCACAGAGCCGTGGGGTCGCGTGCTTCCTGGCCGATGTGGACGACGCCTCCGGCATCCGACCCGGAGAGCTCCTGGAGCTGGACGTGGAGCTCCCCGATGGCGGTCGACTGGAGGGCGCGACCCGCGTCCCGGGAGGCTTCGAGCTCTTGGGCGTGCCTCAGCGATGCACGCTGGCGCCCGACACGCTCCTCCCGCTCCGGTGGAGTCGTGCCGACGGGGCCTGGGCGTACGTGAACGAGACCGCCATCTCGGGCCTGCCCGGGGCTCTGGAGCCCGAAGGGATCGACGTGGAGGAAGATCCCCTCTACCTCCTGGGCCTCTCCATATCCGACTCGGACACGACCATCGTCTTCCCGTCGGAGTTCGGTGTCTTCAACCGGTTCGAACTGGAGCAGGATCTGGCTGTACGTCTGCAACGCGGGCTGCCCGTAAGCACACGCGCCGAGGTGACCGTCACCGCGGTGGACCGGAACTACGTCAATTGGGCGCGGGGCGGCAGCTTCAACCCGTCGGGTCAGGTCCGGATCCCGAGCCTCCGGGGAGACGGGACGGGTGTCTTCGCGGCGACGGTGGGTCGCCGGATGGTCCTGGACGTGGCGAGCGAGCCCCTGCCGGGGATCCCGCTCTGTCTCTCCGACGGCGGCTGAGTCCCTCTATCCTTCCTCGGGGGCCACGTAGATGTGACGAGCCAGCTCGTCCGGGATCTGACGGGCGCCCTCGTCGTCGACGGAAACGTCGACGAAGCCCTCGGCGGAACCCCGGTGGATCCTGAGCCTGGCGCCGGGCACGAGGCCCTCGGCCGCCATGGAGCGGAGGTCGGAGGAATCCTCGTCCCGGACCGCCCGAACGGTCAGGCGCTCGCCCGCGCGGGCCTCCGCCAACGTGGCGAGCTCCGTGGTCTCGATGTCCCCTGCGCGGGTGGGGATCGGTGCGCCGTGGGGATCGTGGCTGGGGAAATCCAGCGCCCGGGCCATCTCCTCGATCAGCCTGTCCGACGCGGCGTGCTCCAGACGTTCGGCCTCTTCATGGACGTCGTCCCAAGAGTACCCGAGCTTCTCGCAGAGATAGGTTTCCAGGATCCGATGCCGACGCACGACCCTCAGCGCCTCGAGCGTCCCCGGCTCGGTGAGGCGGACTCCCTTGTAGGGCACGTGCTCCAGGAGCCCCGATTCGGCCAACCGCTTCACCATTCCCGTCACCGACGCCGGTTGGATGTCCAGCGCCTCGGCGATGGCGGAGGTGGACGCTGCCTCTCCCGAGTCGGAGAGGGCGTAGATCGCCTTCAGATAGTCTTCGACGGAGCGGGAAAGCGCGCGGGTGGACATGCCTCGAAGCTATCCAGGACACCTCCCACCGTCGAGCGCCCACCCCCGTCCACGGAGGGCCTCGGTCCGGGACCGGGGGAAGTGGGCGCGCCCGGCCGCGGACCTCGCCGCCACCGTCGACCGGGAGGCGGAAGACACTATCTTTTTCCACCGGCCCACCGATATCATGAAGACGATCGCGGAGACGGCTGCCCCCGTGGTGTCACCCTCACCGACACGCACCTGACCGAGGCTCGCGTCGATTCCAAGGTCCCATGAGTGATTCCGACCAGCTGAAGCCATACCACGCGAAGGACTCCGCACCTGGACAGGAGGCGGCGGACGTCGTTGCGGAGGTGCTGAAGCACGCGGAAGAGCGTGAGGCGGCTGCCAAGAAGAAGGAAGTGCCGAAGGGACCTCCGAAATGGATGCTGCCCCTGACCGTGAACCTGGGCGTTCTGGCGCTGTTCTTCCTCATCGCCCAGCCCGATTTTCTCGTGGTCAACCCCGTGAGCGACCCCCGGAGCGACCAGGAGGTCGTGTCCAGCATGCGCAGAGCCATGTACATGGACGGAATCATGCGCATCCGGACGTTCAGGGAGCAGAACGGACGACTGCCCGACTCGCTGGAGGAGCTCGGCACGACGCTGGGAGAGCAGGGAGTGAGTTACTCGGTCCAGGGTGTTTCGGCCTACACCCTCGTCGCCACGGTGGGTGACGAGGTGATCGTGTTCGACTCGATAACCGACGATCCTCAGGACTTCGTCGGCTCCTTCCAGCTTCCGGGATGACGATGCACGGATCCGTTTCGAAGTTCCGGGCCTCTCCAGCACCCGTCGACGGACACCGGGGAGGCTTCTCGCTGATCGAGCTCCTCATGGCCGTCTCCATCGTCGGCATTCTCGCCGGCCTGGCCATCCCCAACCTCCGCAGCATGACCTACCGGGCCCGGGCCACGGAGGTCGCGGCCGATCTCGAGGTGGTGCGGGTGGCGACGCAGCAATTCAACGCCGACGGCTTCACCTGGCCGGCGGAGGTGTCGACGGGGGTGGTGCCACCGGAGCTGGAAGAATACCTGCCCGCGAACTTCTCCTTCCAAGGCAACGGCTACGAGCTGGACTACGAGCGCTTCGAGTCGGTGGTTCTTCCGGGGGACCCGTCGACGAATCAGCTGATCGCCGTCGCGGTCACGGCCGACACGGACGAGCTGTCCAACGCCATCGTGGAGCTCCTGGGCGGGTCGCTCATCTTCTCGTCGGGCCGTAAGCACACGATCGTCATCGATCGGAGCTGATCCGGCTTCTCCCCGGGGCTCTTGTGACATTCCGTTGCCCTCGGTGTACCAGGACCCGGAGCCAACTCACGAGGGAGCGTCGCATGCGCTATGAGAAATCAACCGAAGGGATTCGGGTCCGGGTGAGGCCCCGATTCTCGCTGGCCGACTCCGATCCGGCCGACGGGACCTTCGTGTTCTCGTATACCGTGAACATGGCGAACGAGAGCGAAGCCCCCGCACAGCTTCTCTTCCGTCACTGGCGCATCCACGACGCCGCGGGCGACGATTCCACCGTCGACGGAGAGGGTGTGGTGGGTGAGCAACCGGTCCTCCGCCCGGGCGACTCCCACGAATACCGCAGCTACTGCGTGCTCCGCTCTCCGGTGGGGTACATGGAAGGCCACTACACCTTCGTGCGGCCTGACGGCAGCGAGTTCCGGGTCGAGGTCCCGCGCTTCCAGCTCAGCGGTCCGCTGGTCCTGCCCGGAACGCCGCATCCGGACCTGGACGACGACGAGCCCGACGTGCTGCATTGAGGATCCAGGCGATCCACGCCGGGCCTCCTCTTCACGGAACCCCCTCCACGCCGGCGTTTACTCGTGAACGCTCTCTACTCGAGACCCCCAACAGCCGAGCACCCAGCCCGTGAATGACTCCGTTGCCGTAGACGCCAAGCGGATCCTTCTCCGCTATGGCGCACCCATCGTCATCCTCGACGACGTCACAGAGAAGCACCGGATCGAGTTCGCCCGTGAGATCTCCAAGACGTCGTTGCCGGAACGGCAGGCTCGCCTGCGGGAGCTCCTCGTGGAGCACGGCTACATCGTCGAGGAAGAGGACTGAGCCGGGCTCGGCAGGAGGGTCCCACCGGGGCCGAGCTTCAGGGCTCCGTCTCGATCTCGAGCGTCCGAGGTCCATCCAGGGGTAGCTGAACGGGCACCGAGGTGCCGCTCCCCTCCTCCCGGAGGTCGAGGTCCGCTGGATCGCCATCGATGCGGAGCTCACGAATCCGCCCGTCCACTCTGGGCTCCAGAAGGACGAGCGGTGGCACCGACGCCTCTTCGGGCACGAGCTCGAAGACGTGGCGACGGCCGTCGCGACGGTAGTGCAGGCGTAACGAAGCCCTGCCCACCCGCACGCCACCCAACGAGAAGTCGGTCACGTGGGACGGAAGTCGCGGCGCGATGCGGATGCGTCCGGCGGGGGCGTCCGCGTCGACGCCCAGGAGGCCATGCGAGAAGGCCAGCAGGAGCTCGGCAGAGAGGGAGCCGCCGGGACGGGCCCTGGCCTCCTCCGGCGGAGGGACGTCCCACAGCGTGGCTCCGTGCTGCGGCGGCGCCGAGAGCAGGGTCCTCCACCGCACCCAGGCGCCGTCGGGATCCGAAGAGAAGCGCGCGCACGCTTCCCGAGCCCGCTGGACGTCGCTTCGGTCGCCGTGAGGGAGGGGCGGCAGGGGAGCGCTGGTGAGGAGTCCTGTCCACCAGGCCGCTTCGTGGGCCCGATCTCCGGCGTCGACGTGCTCCTGGAGCCTTCGACGGCCGGCTCGGAGGGTGGGGAGCCGCCGCTCGCCCGGGCTCGGCTGGGGCGTGGGGTCATCGGTGTCGGACGGCGCGCCCCCGTAGACGAGAGGGGCACGGTCCGGCCCGGCATCCCTGGACGCGGACGCCAGGCCCATGGCCCGGAGACCCGCCATCTCGTTCGGATGCCAGGAGTGGTCCAGCGCATTCACCAGGAGGCGCGCCGCCAGCCTTCCGAGCGGATCCTGCCCGGGCGGCGGTCCTGCCGTCCACGCCTCGGCGGCGCGGGCGGCGAATCGGGTATCGCCGAAGACCGAGGCGAAGCGAGCCGCCACGAGGCCGTACGAAGAGGACGCTTCGTCGGCGATGGAGAGGAGGCGCTCCACGCCATCCCGGAGGCCGGTGGCGACGGCCGCGAGCCCGATGCCCAGTACCGTCAGGTCACGCTCGGGAGCGGATGCCCGAGGGCCTTGTGAGGTCGGGGACAGGACGCGGGAGCCCCGGGCGGAGATCCACCGATGAAGCTGCGCATCCAGTCGTGCTTGGAGCCACTCGATGCCATCGTCGATCTCGAGGACGCCCGTGTGAGGGACGAGCCCGTCCACGGGTCCGCAAGCGGATCGGACCGCGTGACCCTCGAGATGCCTGGACGCCGCCAGCGCCGAACGCACTGTCTCCGTCGGACCCGACGCGACGACGAGAGAGGCGTGCTCCCCTTCGGCGGGGTGGACGAGGATACGGGCTCCGGACTGGAGTTGGAGCGCCCGAGTCGGTGGCACCGTCGTCACGGCGGTGGCACCCCCGGAGGACTCGAGCCACACGGTGGAGCCGTCTCGCTTCGGGTCCGGGGGATCCGAGGAGTCATCCCCCGGCGTCCCGTCGTCGGCTTCTCCGGGAGCACGGATGCGCACCGCGATGGCTTCCGGTAGGGAGCCGGAGGGACTGCTCCACTGGCACACGACGAAGGGGAGGGTCCGACCCACGACCAGCGTCTCCGTGCACGTGCCTCGCTGGCCGACGAAGTGCCTGCGGACCACTCCGGGAAAGTGCAGGGTGGCGGCAGCGGTTCCGAGCCCCCTCGGCTCGATCACCGCTCGGGTGTCGAAGCCGATGCCGACCCTCATGCCGGAGCCACTCTCCCTGCCCAGGGCCCACGCCGCGCGTCCCTCGGCCAGGAAGGGAGCGTCGACCGTGGACGAGGTGCGGCAGAGGCCGGCGAGGTCCACACCGATGCGCGGCACTTCGGAGGGGCCGACGAGGGCGGGGGTCTTGATCCGCTCGCTCTTTTCCCCTCCGTCGTCGTCGACCGACTCCGGTGGCCGGCTCCCGGTCACGCTCCGGGAGATCCGGAGTTGGCGAAGTCGCCGGCCTTCGCCACCGACAGCCTGGTCGGATCCAGGTACGCCCGAACGGCGCGGTTCACGTCCTCCAGGGTCAGGTCACGGACCCGGTCCTCGATCTCGGCGTCGAAGTGGAAGGTGCGGTCGAAATAGAGCTTCTCGGCGAGACTCCCGGCCAGGTTCCCGTCCTGGGCGCGGCCCAGTCTCCGGTTCTCGAGCCATCCCTGCCGGGCTCGCTGGAACTCGTCTTCCTCGAACCCTTCGTCGAGGACCTTCTGGAGCTCCTCGAAGAGCGCGCTCTCGACCCGGTCCTTGTTCTCCGGCGCGAAGATCGCCACGGCGACGAAGCGACCCGCCGGATCCACCGGGTGGCCGGAGACGACGGCCTGCACGGCGTAGCTCAATCCCTCCTGGTCACGGATCCGGCGAGCGAGTCGGGAATTGAGGATCCCGCCGCCGATCATCTCCCCGGCGATGAGCATGGCCGGATAGTCCGGATCGGTATCCCGGAGGGGGAGATTCTGCTGGGCGTAGAGGAATGCGTTGGCCTTGTCGGGGGTCTCGATCTCGACGTCGATGGGGTCGGGGTCGTGGAAAGGCGTGGCGATCCGCCGGTACGGGTGGGGACTCCGCCAGTCACCGAGCTCGTCTTCCAATACACGACGGACCTCCGCCTCGTCGAAGTCGCCCACGAGGACGATGTTGCCGGCCTGGGGGCCCCAGAAGGACTCGTAGAACGCCCGGGCCTCCTCCAGCGTCGCGGACTCCAGCGCCGCCAGGGCCTCCTCGATGGTCTCGGTGTAGCGCGGATGACCCTCCTCCCAAGGCTCCATGTGCCGCCCGAGCTCGATGGTGGCCAGGGGTTGGGGCTCCGTGCTGGACTGCTCAACCGAGGTGATCCGCTGCTCCCTCATGACGTCGAATTCGGTCTCGGGGAAAGACGGGTTGCGAAGGATGTCCGCCACGAGCCTGAGCAGGTCGGGAACATGCTCTCGCACGGTTCTGAACTGTCCGGTGGCGATGGTGGGTCCGCCGCCGATGCTGCCCTGGGCCTGGAGACGGTCGAGCTCGTCCTGGATCTCCTGCCGGGTCCGGGTCTCGGTGCCCCTCATGATCATGGCGCCCGCCATACCGCCCGCGGTGCCCAGGGCCGTGAGCGACGTCTCGTCGCCGAAGTGGAGGCGGACCCGCAGGGTGGCCTGATCTCCGCGGGTCTCCTTGGGGAGAAGCGCGACCTCCAGCCCGTTGGAGAGCGTGAAGGTGCGGGTGCGGGCGTCGATGTTCTCCGGAGAGGGATCGAACGCCTCCCCCTCCGCCACCGTCTCCCTCCCGGTATACCCTTCCACCATGGCGGCGATGTCGGGAAGGTCCGGGATCTGGGCGCGATCGGGCTGTGCGGTGGGAACGAAGCGACCCACGGTCCGGTTGGACGGCTTCAGGTACGCCTGAGCCACTCGATTCACGTCCTCCGCGGTGAGGGCTTCGATCCGATCCCGGTGGAGGAAGAAGAGCCGCCAATCTCCCATCGCCGCCCACTCCGAGAGTTGGAGGGCGATGGAGGCGGAGGAGTTGAACGCCTGACGGATGTCGTTGAGCAGGGACGTCTTGGCCCGCTCCACCTCCTCGTCGGTCACGGGTCGAGAGAGGACCCCCAGGACCGTCTCGTTCATGGCCTGCACCGCGGCGTCCAGATCGCCCTCGGGCGGCAGGGTCGCGTACGCGAGCAAAGGGCTGGCTTCCCGGAACTGGAACGCCATGGCCGAGGTCCGGGCCGCCAGCCCGGCCTCGACGAGGCTCTGGTAGAGCCGTCCCGAGGGCTGATCTCCGAGGATGAAGGCCAGGGCGTCCACCGCCGCGAAGTCGGGATGGGATCCCGGGGGCACGTGGTAGGCGGAGACGGCGATGGGGGTCTCGCCAACCCTGCGGAGCTCCACGTTGCGCTCTCCGTCCTGGGTCGGCTCGTCGGTGTATGTCTCCCAGAGGACGTTCGCCCCCGTGCGCTCCGGACGCGGGATGTCGCCGAACTTCTCGACCACCAGCTCCCGGGCCAGCGCTTCATCGAAGTTGCCGGCGACCACCAGGATGGCGTTGTCCGGTTGGTAGTACTTCCTGTAGAAGGCCTGGAGCCGCTCGATGGGGACGTTCTCCACATCGGCCCTGGCCCCGATGGTGGAGTTTCCGTAGTTGTGCCACAGGTATGCCGTGGAGAGGACCCTCTCGACGAGCATCCCCAGGGGATTGTTCTCGCCCATCTCCATCTCGTTCCGCACGACGGTCATCTCCGAAGAGAGGTCGGCGGCGGCGACGAAGGAGTTGACCATCCGATCCGCCTCCAGATCCAGCGCCCACGCCAGATTCTCCTCCGACGCGGGGAAGATCTCGAAGTAGTTGGTGCGGTCCCGACCGGTGGTCCCGTTGGGGTTCGCCCCCCGCTCACTGAGCTCCTGCGTAATGTCGGGATGGTTTTCCGAGCCCTGGAAGAGAAGGTGCTCCAGGAGGTGCGCCATACCGGTCTCCCCGTAGCCCTCGTGCCTGGAGCCCACCAGATAGGTGATGTTGACCGTGATCTGCTGCCGACTGGCGTCGGGGAAGAGGAGCACCCGGAGGCCGTTGTCGAGCCTGTACTCCGTGATCCCCTCCACACGGGCCACCGCCTCGAGCTCGGGGCTCCGTTCGACGGTCCGCTGGGCGACAGCCTCCCCCGCTGGACCGAGGCCCGTCAGGAGCGCGAAGAGGGCGAGAAGGGTCGGACGTGCGCGGTGGTGCGGCATGGCGGGACTCCTGGCGACGGTTCCCGGACGGGTCTGGAATTGTGAGCGACGGGCGCGATGCGCTGGACGGAAGGCGACGACGCTACTCTACACGAAGGGTCCGGAGTCGGTTCAGGGCGGCCGCCACCTCGAAGCGCCGGACCGCCGAAAGCGTTCCCAGGCGACGGTCGCTGAGGGCGTCGAGGCCATCCTCCGTCACCAGCGTGTCGAGGGCGTCCAGGAGCTCGGGGACGGTCCGGGGATCTCCGGGGAGGCCCTCGGCGATCCGAGCCAGAGCCAGGCCCAGCGAGTGAATCTGGCTTCGGAGGACCAGCTGCTCCACTGCGGCCAGATCGACGGACTCGTTGCCGAGAAGCAGGGTCCTCCCGTCGGGCACCCTCACGTAGGAGGAGCGCCGTCCCCGGGAAGCGTCGATGGATCCGTGTGCAGGACTCCGGGCGTCGGCGCGCGTCATCTCGGTCTCCGCCTCGCGCGCTCGGCCCGTGGGGAAGACACGGGCGACCTCGGAGGCCCGCTCCGACACGTCCTCGGACCGATACGCCGTCATCCGGATCACCCGGTCCGCCACGTCCAGATAGTCGCCGCTCCCGCCGAGCACCAGGACCGTGCTCACGCCCAGGTCCCGGTGGAGGCTGCGGACCCGGTCGACGAAGGGTGTGATGGGCTCTCCTTCCTTCGGGACCAGAGCCTGCATTCGCCGGTCGCGGATCATGAAGTTGGTGGCCGACGTGTCCTCGTCTACGAGGAGAACCTCGGCCCCGGCCTCCAGGGCCTCGACGATGGTCGCGGCCTGACTGGTGGAGCCGGACGCGTTCTCGGTGGAGAAGGCCCCGGTGGATCGGCCCAGCGGCAGACCGTCGATGAAGTCCGAGATGTCGACGCCGGCGACGGCGCGTCCGTCCTCGGCCCGGACCTTCACCGTGGCGGAGCGGGACACGGCGAGCTCCCGACCGTCTCCCGGGCGATGGTTGTACACACCGTCCTGAAGGGCCCGGAGCACGGTGCTCTTCCCGTGGAAGCCCCCGCCCACGATGAGGGTGACACCCTCCGGTATGCCCATCCCCGAGACCACTCCGGCGTTGGGGAGGCGGACGTTGACGGCGAGGCCTTCCGGAGCCTCGAAGGGTATCACCGTCTCGGTCTCCAGCGGCCGGTCGTCGACGCCGCTCCGTCGCGGCAGGCGCGCCCCGTCGGCGACGAAGGCCACCATCCCTCTTTGCCGAAGCGTCGCGCGGAGGGCTTCGGCGTCCTCGTTGGCCGCAGCGCATTCCTCGATCTTCGAGGGCTCGTACCGTTCGGAGAGCAGCGCTGCTCGGACCACCGCCGGAACGTCGTCAAGCAAGAGCGCCCCGGCTTCCCCTCCCGAGATCCGGCGTCCCCGGGCGGGGAGGCCGACCGTGAAGCGGGCCTCCACCGCGCCCGTCCGGTCCACCCGGACCGCGGTCTGGGCCAGGACGAGCTGCCCGGGATCCTCCATGCGGATCCGCCCGCTCTTGCCCGAGCCCCGCCGGCTGGAGTGTCGACGAGCCGCCGAAGCGAAGGTCCGGGCCAGGAGAGCGGCCGTGCCCAGGGCGCGGGGCGTGGACTCGAAGGCCCGCTCCGGGTAGGCGGCGACCTCCGGCTCGACCGTGACGGTCACGCGACTGGGATCGGCGTAGGGATCGCCCTGGACGTGATCGATCTCCAACACGAAACCCGGGTAGATCCAGGTCCCCTGCAACTCCTTGTAGGCCTTGTAGCCGCGCCCGTCGAGGCGCTTCAGGATCTCGGGCAGAGCGCGGCTGGATCGCGGAGAGGCCATGAGGAATCCTAGCCCCATCGCCCCTTCCCGTGGAAACCCCGTCCTCGCTATGATGGCGTTGCTCCGCGCCAGGCCAAACGAGAGAGGGAGCCACCCAGCATGCATCGTCACCACCGTCCCGCACCGACCGTCCCCGGAACCCGTTCGGCGGCAGGTCGATGGTGGAGCCTCGTCGGGGCCGCCCCCCTCGTGGCGCTCGTCGTCGCCTGTATGGTCTCCCCGCCCGTGGAGGCTCAGGAGGGCTCGACGCTCATCCGGAACGGGAGGCTCATGGACGGCAGTGGGAACCCCTGGATCCGGGGCGACGTGCTCGTCCGTGGCGATCGCATCGAGGCCATCGGCTCCATCGGGGCCGTGGAGGCGGACCGGGTCATCGACGCCACCGGACTGTACGTCACACCCGGGTTCATCGATTCCCACTCCCACGCCGGAGGCGCGCTGGCCACACCCGAGCTCAGCCATGCCCGTCCCCTCCTCGCCATGGGCCTCACGACCGTCTTCGTGAATCCCGACGGGGGAGGCCCCGTGGACATCGCCGGGCAGGGCGCGGACCTCATGGAGCACGAGCTAGGCGTGAACGTGGCCCAGTTGGTGCCTCACGGCTCCGTGCGGCGTGAGGTGATGGGAACCGCCGACCGGGCGGCCACGATGGCCGAGCTGGAGCACATGCGACAGCTCGTGCGGTCCGGGATGGAGGCCGGTGCCTGGGGACTCTCGTCGGGCACCTACTACGTGCCGGGCAGCTACGCGCCACCGGCGGAGATCCAGGAGCTGGGTCGTGTGGTCGCAGAATACGGAGGCGCGTACACGAGCCACATCCGGGACGAGTCCACGTACAGCGTCGGGCTCATCGCCGCCGTGGAGGAGGTCATCGACGTCGGCAGAGCCGCCGGGATCCCTGCCGTGCTGACCCACGTGAAGGCGCTGGGCCCCTTCGTCTGGGGATACGGAGAGGCCATCGTGAAGCGGGTCGAGCAGGCCCGAGCCGAGGGGGTCCAGGTCTTTGCCGACCAGTACCCGTACACGGCGTCGGCCACCGGATTGGAGGCCGCCCTGCTCCCGCGCTGGTCCCAGGCCGGAGGCCGGGATTCCCTGAGGGCGCGGATGGACGATCCGGAGACGATGGAGCGGATCCGCGAGGCGATGGTGGAGGGCCTCGCCCGACGGGGTGGCGCCGACCGGATCCAGTTCCGTCGCTACAGGCCCGACCCGTCCATCGAAGGACGCCTGCTCAGCGACCTGGCCGAGGAGCGTGGCGAAGATCCCATCGACACGGCGATCACGCTCATCCGCGAAGGGAGCGTGAGCATCGTCTCCTACAACATGGACGATGACGACGTGGAGACCCTCATGATCCAACCGTGGACGATGACCTCTTCGGACGGTGGGCTGGGACCCATGGGCGAGGGCGTGCCCCACCCCCGGAGCTACGGAGCCTTCGCCCGGAAGATCGGCGTCTACGCGCGAGACGAGGGCGTCGTCTCCCTGGAACATGCCATCCGGAGCATGACGTCCTTGCCGGCGCTCGTCTTCGACATGCCGGATCGGGGCGTCCTGAGGGAAGGTGCCGTCGCCGACATCGTCGTCTTCGACCTGGATGCGGTGGACGACGTGGCCGAGTACACGGACCCGCACCACTACTCGGAGGGGATGGTCCACGTTTTCGTGAACGGGGTCTCGGCCATCCGTGAGGGGGAGTTCACCGGCCAGCTCGCCGGAAGGGTGATCCGGAAGCCGCGTTGACCCTGTCGGTCCTCCGCCCATGGGCCTCGGGGTGGGGTCGCGGGCTCAGCGTCCCCGGAAGTCGGGGGTGCGCCCTTCCCTCCATGCCTCCAGGCCCTCCCGGATGTCCCGGGACTCGGAGCACTCCTCCACCAGACGCTCTGCTTCCTCCGGATCGAGCCGGGACTCGCTGAGGTCCATCAGGATCCGCTTCATGTTCCGGACGGCTAGGGGCGCGAGGGTGGCGATCCGGTCGGTCAGGAGCTGGACCTGCGGGTCCAGGTCGGCCCGGTCGACCAGGTGGGTCAGGTATCCGATGCGGAGCATCTCGTCGGCATCCAGCTCCTCGGCGGCGAGGAGGATTCGGCTGGCGGCCCCCAGGCCGAGACGTCCGAGGTAGCGGCGGAGCCCACCCGGTGGGTAGCAGACGCCCAGCCGCGCAGCCGGGACGCGCAGACGCGATCCCCGGACTCCGATCCGAAAATCGCAGCAGAGCGCGAGCTCGACGCCTCCGCCGTAGACGCTTCCGTTCACCCGGGCCACGGTGGGCAGAGGGAGCCGCGCCAGCCGGTCGGTGAGCGTGTCGAAGAGGGCTCCGCTCATGTCTCCCGAGGCCATCTGGTCGAGAGAGGCTCCGGAGCAGAACGTCTCGTCACCCGAGCCCGTGAGAACGACGACGCGCGCCGCGGGTCGGGCGGTCGCCGAAGCCAGGGCGTCCTTCAGGCGCTCGACGTCCTCGGCTTCCAGGGCGTTGTGTCGGGCGGGGCGATTCAGCGTGATACGCACGACGCCCGCGTCCTGCTTGGTGTGGACCCCTGGGGAAGACGTCGATGCGCTCACGATCTCATCTTACGTTTCCGCCTGGAGATGCGCAGGCGCTTGGACATCGACGATCCGACGGGTACCATGGCGGGTCGAGACCGCGAATCGAGAGGAGGAGCGCGTGGGAGCCATCCGCGACTTCATGGAGAAGCACTATCGCCACTTCAACGCGCGCGAGGTGGTGGACGCCGCCAGGGCGTACGAGGCGCATCTCGACCGGGGCGGAAAGATGCTGCTCTCCATGGCCGGTGCCATGTCCACGGGGGAGTTCGGGATCATCCTCGGCGACATGATCCGCGCCGGGAAGGTCCACGCCATCTCGTGCACGGGCGCCAACCTCGAGGAGGACGTCTTCAACCTCCTGGCCCACCACGAGTACGAGATCGTGCGCTCGTGGCGGGAGCTCACGGCGGCGGACGAGCAGGCTCTGTATGAGCGAGGCATGAACCGGGTCACCGACACCTGCATACCCGAGACGGTGATGCACCAGATCGAAGGCCGGCTCCTGAAGGAGTGGCAGAAGGCCTCGGAAGCGGGAGAACGCAAGATGCCGTCCGAGTTCTTCTTCGACGTCCTCGACGACCGGACGCTGGAGGAGCACTACCACGTCGACCGCGCTCACTCATGGATGGTCGCGGCCAAGGAGGCGGGGATCCCGGTCTACGCCCCGGGTTGGGAGGATTCCACCACGGGGAACAAGTTCACGGCGGAGGTCCTGGCCGGAAAGCTCCCCGACCACGCCTGCGTCAAGTCGGGCACCGAGCAATTCGCCCATCTCCTCGAGTGGTACCTGGACAATCACGGGGACGGGGAGCGTCCCTCCGTCGGCTTCTTCCAGATCGGCGGTGGGATCGCCGGCGATTTCGCCATCTGCGCGGTGCCGTGCATCACCCAGGATCTGAGGCGGGAGGTCCCCCACTGGGGATATTTCTGCCAGATCACCGACGCCCAGCCCTCCTATGGCGGATACTCCGGCGCCCTCGCGAGCGAGAAGATCACCTGGGGCAAGCTCGAGCCCGGAACGCCCCGTTTCGAGATCAACTCCGACGCGGCCATCGTGGCTCCGCTCGTCTGCGCCTGGGTCCTCGGACGGTAGGTCGGAGTCCGGGGCGAAGGCCGAGGGACGCCGCCAACGGTCGAGGGACGCCGCGAAACGGTCGAGGGGCCTGAGAAACGGTCCGAGGGGCTTGGGAAACGGTCGAGGGGCCTGAGAAACGGTCGAGGGGCCTGAGAGGGAGTCGAGGGACGCCGCGGACGTCTACGAGATCGGACCGGCGAAGCCGGCCTCCGCGACGGCGAGGAGAAGCGCTCGCTGCACGGCCAGGTGGGCGTCCCGGTTCACCCAGAACTCGTTGGGCGCGTGGCCGAATCCGCCGATGCCTCCTCGGCCGATGGTGACGGCGGGGATCCCCAGGGCGATGGGGACGTTGGAGTCCGTGGACGATCGGGCCAGCTCGCCGTCTCCGCCGAAGACGCGCGTGGAGGCCAGCGCCCGCTGCACCAGCGGCGTCGACGGATCCAGCTCTCCCGAGGGACGGTCTCCGATCTTGTCCTTGTCGACGGTGAGGGGCGGTCCCTCCCGGCGGAGGGCATTCTCCTCCCGCAGGGCCCGATCCATGGCCTCCAGGAGGACTGTCTCGATACGCTCCAGGCGTTCCGGGCTCACCGACCGCATGTCCACCTCGGCCCAGGCTTCGAAGGGGACCGAGTTCACCGAGGTTCCCCCCCCGATGCGTCCCACGTTGTAGCTGGTGCGAGGGCCCGAGCGGGTCAGCGTGTCGGCCACGTCCTGGAAGTGCCGGATGCCCCGGGCCAGGGCATGGGCCGGGTTGGCGGTGCCGAAGGCGCCCCACGAGTGCCCTCCGGGCCCTTCGTACGTGACCCGGTAGCGCACCGACCCGAGGCCCATGGAGACGATGCGGTCCAGCCCGCCTCCGTCGACCTCGATCCACGCGTCGGGGCGGAGCCCGTCTTCACGATAGAGGTGCTTCATCCCTCGGAGATCCCCGAGTCCCTCCTCTCCCACCACGCCGATGAAGAGCAGGTCGTCCTCCGTCTCGACCTCCGCCTCCTCCAACGCCCGAAGCACGGAGAGGACCACCACGAGCCCCCGGCTGTCGTCTCCCACACCGGGAGCGAAGAGCGTGTCTCCCACCTGCCGGACGGTGACGTCGGTGCCCTCGGGGAAGACCGTGTCCAGATGTCCGCCCACAGCGACGGTGCGGTCACCGACCGTGCCCCGCCTGAGACCGATCACGTTGCCCTCGGCGTCGGTCCAGACGGAGTCGGCGCCGAGCTCGACGAGGAGCTCGGCGAAGCGCTCGCCCCGGGCGTCCTCCATGAAGGGCGGCGCCGGGATCTGGGTGATCTCGATGAGAAGATCCAACGCCCACGGGTCGTGCTCCTCGGCGAGCTCCAGAGCCTCGGCGACCTCGGGGTTCGCCAGGAGCGTGCGCATCTGCTCCTGATACGTCTCGTCCACCGTCTGGGCGGAGATCAGGACGGGGAAGAGGAGGGCGGCGACGCCCAGAAGGAGGCTGCGGACGCTGCGATGCACGGTGGGTCGCTCCGGATCGGGTGAGGCGGTCGGCAC
>JAWVZK010000004.1:0-46021 GCA_033722275.1 Longimicrobiales bacterium
CCGCCCTTGCTCTTCGTCTAGTTGGCGGGGGCGCCCCGGCTCTCCGGGCTCGGCCTCCCGCTCCATGGGGTTCTTGAAGAGCGTCTTGGTCGACTGCCGACCCGATTCGAGCTGGCGCGTGACCTTCACGAGCTTCAGCCAGTCGGGCTGGTAGCTGACGTCGTACTCGAAGCCACGCTGGTCCGCACCGGATCCTTCGCGATTGTGTCGTGCCACTCCGGACTCCTACGCAGGAGCGGTGGATGGGTCCGGAGCGAACGTCGTACGATCCGGATGTCGAAAAATTTCAGGAGCGAATCTTTTTTCGCGCACCAACGAAAGTCAAGTTTTTTGGAACGGAGAGCGGGGGCTCTGGCCGCTTCATGACTGGACGCAGATGAATCCACTTGCTCGGAGAATTGGCGAAATCACAACTCCAGGGGCACCGGGATCAACGTGAGGAAAAAGATCAGGACCAGGATCCAGGCCAAAACTCCACGGAGCGTTCCGATTCCAGGGGCCGGTTGGAGGACCCGGGGGTGCTCGACCCGACCGCGATGGACGAACCAGACCAGCGCGGCCCACGCCCACCAGCCCCACCAGAGGAAGCCCAGGGGAAGCAGGGCCAACAGGAAGACACGGGCGATGCGTCCGTGCCGGCTCGGGCCCATGGCGTAGATGATGTGCCCTCCGTCGAGCTGGCCCAGGGGAAGCAGATTGAGCGCCGTCACGAACAGTCCGAGCCAGCCGGCCAGGGCCACGGGATGGAGGAGGATGAGGGTCTCGCCCACGCGGGCCGGACCGAAGACGCTGGCCATGACGTGGGTCAGGACGCCGTTCCCGAGCCACACCGGCTCCCCCGCGAAGCGGATCGCGAAGGGCGTGCTCACGCTGGCGAACCCCGGAACGGCCTCGGAACGGAACAGGCCCAATGCCAGCAGGGGGAGAGAGACCACGAAGGAGGCCAGAGGTCCCGACGCCCCGACATCGAAGAGCGAAGAACGACGGACGGTCGGCCCTCTCAGGCGGATGAAGGCGCCGAGGCTTCCGATGAGCGAGAAGTGGGGCGGGAAGGGGATGAAGTAGGGAAGCGTGGCCCGGACGCCGTGTCTCCGCGCCGCCCAGACGTGACTCATCTCGTGGGCCATCAGCACACCGAGGAAGGGGAAGGCGAAGGAGAATCCGAGCGTGAGGCGGGAGAGGTCCAGGCCGGAAGGATAGGGCACGACCAACGCCCCCAGCTCCAGGAAGCGGGTACCGAACGGGTCCACGCCTCGCATGAGCGCTCCGGAGCCCAGCGTGGTCACCACGGTGAGCAGGAAGAGAGCGAGGTGGGCACCGACCTTCGTGGGCCCGGGCTCCTTGATCTGGTAGACCAGAACCACGTCGACTCCCTCGTCGCCGTGATGACTCAGGTGCGCCCGCCCCGGCCAGGCCTCGAGGACCTCCTGCACCTCGGGCGAGTCCACGGAGAGCCCGGGCTTCAGAGTCCCGCGGAGCACCGTATCGCCGGGCAGGGTCGTCAGGTCGTACTCGTCGTCGAGAAGGGGAAGCCAGACGCCCGGATCGGGCTTGACCCGCTCAAAACCCGCCATTACTATCGCCTCGATTCACCTGTCGGTCTGTTCTGCCTTGAAGGAATGGCCCGTTCCTCCCCCACGTCGAGGAATGCGAGCCTTCGTCACGATTCGACCAAACCTGACCCCCTGAGGGTCGGCCCTCTTTTCCGAGCCCATCGACGGCTCGCATCGGCGCGCTCTTTCGCCGCACGGACTCTCCACGTGGACATCGCCGAGCTGAAGACCAGGAACATCGGGGAGCTCTACGACATGGCCGAGGAGCTGAACCTCGACCAGTATTCGGGGCTCCGCAAGCAGGATCTCCTCGTCAAGATCGAGAGCGAGCTCCTGGAGCGTGGCGAGGCGCTCACCGCCGAGGGCGTCCTGGAGATCCTCCCTGAGGGGTACGGCTTTCTACGCTCGGAGGAGTGGAACTACGTCTACAGCCCGGACGACATCTACGTGAGTCCGTCCCAGATCAAGCGCTTCAATCTGAGGACGGGGGACACGCTCCAGGGAGAGGTCCGGCCTCCCAAGGGTCGGGAGCGATATCTGGCCCTCACCAAGTTGGATACCATCAACGGCGACGAGCCGGGGAAGGCCAGGTCAAGGGGCGAGTTCGAGCAGCTCCGTCCCATGTATCCCGAGAAGCGCCTGGATCTGGAGGTCCAGGGCGAAGGGGGATCCATCGCCATGCGCGTGTGTGATCTCATCGCGCCCATCGGTGAAGGGCAGCGCGGACTCATCGTCTCACCGCCGAAGGCCGGCAAGACGACGATCATACGCGAGATGGCCCAGTCGATCGCCGCGAATCATCCCGACGTCCACCTCATCGTCCTCCTCATCGACGAGCGGCCCGAGGAGGTGACGGAGATGCGGGCGAAGGTGGATGGCGAAGTCGTGGCCTCGACCTTCGACGAGTCGGCCAAGCGCCACGTCCAGGTGGCGGATATGGTGCTGGAGAAGTCGAAGCGATTGGTGGAGCACGGAAAGGACGTGGTCATCCTCCTCGACTCCATCACGCGCCTGGCTCGGGCCTACAACAACGTGGTCAAGCACTCGGGAAAGCTCCTCTCTGGAGGTCTGGACGCCAACGCCCTGCAGAACCCCAAGCGCTTCTTCGGGGCCGCTCGCAACATCCAGGACGGGGGTTCTCTGACCATCGTCGCGACGGCGCTCATCGAGACGGGGAGCCGGATGGACGAAGTGATCTTCGAGGAGTTCAAGGGCACGGGGAACATGGAGCTGGTCCTGGCCCGCGAGATCGCCGAGCGGCGGATCTTCCCCGCCATCGACCTGAACAAGTCCAGCACGCGCAAGGAGGAGCTCCTCCTGAGCGATACCGAGCTGAACCGCGCTTTCCTACTCCGGAACTTCCTCGCCGACATGCCGCCGGTGGAGGCCATCGACTTCCTCCTGGGTCAGATGCGAAAGACCCGTTCCAACGCCGAGTTCCTCGACGCCATGACCCGAGGCGGCGTCTAGGCCGGCGTCTACTCGTCGATGACGTCCACGTAGCGGGGGTTCACCACGAGCTCGTCCCCGTCGAAGATCTTCCGGTCCCAGGGGAAGATGACGTTGGCGTCCATGGTCAGCGCCGAGAAGTCCGGCCGATAGCCCGTGGTCCGCGCGAAGCTGGTGGCGGTGCGGACCTCGGCGGGCCGGACGTCCCGCACCGCCGCCAGGGCCAGGCGCAGCGTGTCCCCCGACGTGGTGATCTCGTCGACGATGAGCACCCGCTTCCCCTCGGCCTCCCGGGGAGCCGCGGAAAAGATCTCCGGTCGCTCCCGAACCGCATCGTCGCCGGAGCGGCGGGAGATTTTCATGGAGTAGAAGTCGAGACGCAGGATGGAAGCGATGACGGCGCCGGGAATGACTCCGGCCCGTGCGATCCCGACGATGATCTCGGGATCGTACTCCCGGGCCACCTTGAGGGCGAGGGCTCGGCAGAGCTCCCCGAACATCGTCCAATCGACCTCGATGTAGTCCTGCGTCGTCGCGTCCGGCCTGCTCATGTAGGGTTCAGTCATGTCTTGAAGCTACCTAGGGAGGGCGGAGGGCGACACCGGGCCGACGTTGACGCTCGTTCCGGCGGGCACGAGTCTATGGGCATGGTCGACGACGCGACCGCCGAGAAGGCGGACCGGATCCTCCAGGAGGCCCTGGATCGCAGCGGCGCCCGCGACCCACGGCCCTTCTATCGTGACCGGCTTCGTACGCTGAAGGAGTCGGATCCCGAGGGATACTCCACGGCCGTCGCCCATTACACGGATACGCTCATCCCTTCGGTGGCCTCCGGGGAGCGCGATCCGCTGGACGCATGGACGGAGTACGGGCGCGCGTTGGCGGAGGCCGTGGCCTCCGGACGGACCGTGTGCATCGACAGGAGCGGGAGGTCCCGAACCTACGAGGGCCCCGCCCGGGATCACCTGATCCTGCACCTCCCGGACGATCGCGGAACCCGGGCGCTCCTCGTGGGGCTTCCGCCGACGCTCACGCCGGCGCAGCGAGCGACCTACGACGTCCTGGTGGCGGGAAAGCAGCGGCTCCGGGACTGAGCGACCGTCCGCCTCAGTCCTCTACGAGGTAGGCCACGCCCCAGGCGCCGATGCCCAGGTGCGTCGAGATGACCGGAGTCGCCGGAGCGGAGAGAACCTCCACCCGGGGACCGTAGGTCTCCGCCAGCTCCTTCCGCACGGGCTCGACCACCTCCGGCAGACCCACGTGCACGACACCGAATCGCACGCGCTCCACGTCCGCCGGAACCTGCTCCCGGAGGATTCGGAGGAGCGCGGGACGAGCCCGCCGGTCACCGAACGCCTTCCCGAAGGCCTCCACCTTGCCGTGGGGCGTCAGACCCAGGATGGGCTTCAGTCCGAGGAATCTGCCCAGAAGCGCCTTCCCCTTGCCCACCCGGCCGGAGGCGATGAGGCGGTCGAAGGTACGGACGGTGAACAGGATGCCCGACCGCTGCCGGATCCGTTCCAGCTCGTCGACGATGGCCCCGGCCTTCCACCCCAGCTCTCCGAGCTCCGCTGCCTTGAGCGCCAGGAGACCTTCGAGGAGCGAAGCGCCCAGCGAGTCCACGACCCGTATGGGCGCGCCCTCGAACCGCGCGGCGGCGGCCTCGGCGGCGCCCACCGTGCCGGAGAGCGTCGAAGAGACGAAGATGCCGACCACCGACTCGCCTTCCTCTCCGGCCTCCCGATAGGCGTCGAGGAAGGAGACCGGAGCCGGCTGGCTCGTCGTAGGGAGCACGTCGTCCGAGTGGAGCTTCGCGTGGAACTCGGCAGCGGTGATGTCGACCCCGTCCCGATAGGTCCGGTCGCCCTCCACCAGCTCCATGGGAAGAACGTGGATGCCATGGGCGCGCACGATCTCCTCGGAGAGGTCGCACGCCGAGTCGGTCACCACGGCCACCGGTCTCCTGGCGAGCTGGATATGTCCGCCGCCCAGCGCGTCGTGCTGCGCCCTCATGTCCTCGGCCTTGTGCGTGACCAGCGATCCGAGCGTTCGCAGGTAGTCGAAGACCGCCTCCGGCTCGTCGGTATGGACGTGGATCTTCAGGACGTCCTCCGAGCGGACGACGATGAGCGAGTCGCCGAGGTCCCTCAGGAAGCTCCGTACCGTGGTGGCCTCAGGCAACGACGGCCCTCTCACCAGCGCCTCGGTGCAGAATCGATACTGCTCCTCCTCCCCCGGATAGGCGGCCAGTGCCGCCGCCGCCAGCTCCGCCGGTGAATCCCCGACGCCCTCGCGGGCCTCGCTCGTCTCCCGCTCCACGGCCCGGGAGGCCCCCAGAACGAACAGACGGACACCTTCGAGCATGCTGACGAAGCCCTTCGCTCCGGCGTCCACGACCCCGGCCTTCTTGAGGACCGCGAGCTGCTCGGGCGTCCGTGCCAGGGAATCCCGGGCCTTCTCCAGCACCTGCTCCACCAGCGGGACGAAGTCCTCGGTGGGCGAGGATCGGGCCGCCGCGGCCGTGTCGCGCATGACGCTGAGAATGGTGCCTTCCACCGGATCCTCCAGCGACTCGTACAGCTTGTCGACACCCGCCGCCAGAGCCTCCCCGAACTCGTCGGTGGAGATGCGATCGCGGGCCTCCAGCCGCTCGGCGAAGCCCAGGAGGAAGTGCGAGAGCATCATTCCGCAGTTGCCCCGAGCGCCGAGGACGGCGCCCTGGGCCGCATCATGGGCCACCGCCGAAACGGATCGGTCCTGGCTCTGCCGAAGGTGGTCGGCGATGGCGCGGACCGTGAGGGCGAGATTCGTGCCCGTGTCTCCGTCGGGGACGGGAAAGACGTTGATCCGATTCAGCTCCTGGCGCTGCTCCTGGGCGTACTCGCAGGCGGCGATGAGAGACCGTCGCAAGCGCGGCCCGTCCAGGTAGGCGATCTGCATGGATCGGGTCGTCACAGTCCACCTTGGGCTCGGGGAATCCACGCGAGCATCTCGATCAGGCCGGCCTCCACCGGGGTACGGACCTCGTCTTCCACCCTGGAGGCGGGACCGCGCGGCGAGGCGCGGACCGGCTCCGGGCATCGGCAGAATCTATCCTCCCCCGTCCGACCGCGGCACCTGGGCTCCGAATCGAGCCGCTCCGAATCGAGGAAGGCGCCCAGCCGCCCGCTGGATCGGCCTCAGCCCAGGGCCTCGAAGACGCCCGTCTCCCGGTTCTTGACCACGTTGTCCCAGGGAAAGACCCGTCCGTTCATCGTAATGTAGACGCCCTGCGGAAGGACCTGCGCCACGGCCAGGGCCCCACCCAGGTTGAAGAGCCCGTCCGAGGATCCGAAGGCGATGGGGATCATGGCCCCCGTCAGGACGATGGTCTTCCCCTCCACGCTTCCGGCCAGGACCCGCGCCGTCTCGACCATCGTGTCGGTCCCGTGCGTGATCACGACGTGGGGCTCGGGTGCGTCCCGACAGTTCCGTGCGATGATCTCCCGATGGGCTCGGGTCATCTCCAACGAGTCGATCATCATGAGCTTCCGGACGCGCACGTCCAGGCGGCAGCGCGCCATATCCAGCATCTCCTGAAGGTGCGTGTCCCGGAAGTCCAGGGTGCCGTGGATCTCGTCGTACTCCTTGTCGAACGTCCCCCCGGTGACGAAGAGTCGAATGGGCACGCTCATGTCAGAAGCGACCTGCCGCGCGCTCTTTTCCCGGCAGAATCTCGAGGCACGTGGTCCACCATCCGGTGAGGATCGTCTCGGCGAACTCCTCGGGAAGCTCCTCGTCCCGCATCTCCCTGGCCAGGGCCTCGTGATCGTACGACACCGGTACGTGGGTCACGTCCAGAATCCCGTCCCGCACCTCCAGGACGGCATACCAGACTTCGGTGCGACCGTCGTTGGCGGGGCGGCCCAGCGCGCCGACGTTCACGTACGCCCGGTCCGCCCCCCACCGCCGGGACCAGTGGATCCCCGTGTGCGTCCCCACCAGGACGTCGCCGCGATGATCCCGCGCCAGCTTGTCCAGGAAGTGGGTCGGTGTGGCGGACTCCCAGAGGAACTCGTTGGTCCGCCGGGGGCTGCCATGGAAGGCCAGCAGCTCCAGATCCCCCAGCCGGAACCGCATCTCCTCGGGAAGTCCCGCCATCCATGCCCGGTTCTCCGGCGAGGTGTTGGCGAAGGTATACCGGTACGAGAGCCGGGCGTAGTGGTTGTCGCGCGGGTCGGTATAGCCGCACTGGCAGTCGTCCAGGCCGCGCGCGATGGAGTCGTCGTAGTTGCCCCGAACCACGGGGATCCCGTTCTCTCTCAGGAGGGGAAACACCTTGTCCGGATTCGGTCCGAAGGCTCCGAGATCGCCGAGACAGACGATGGCGTCGACGTCACGCCGGCGGGCGTCTTCGATGGCGACGGCCAATGCCCGGTGGTTGGAGTAGATGCCGCCGAAGAAGGCGACGCGACGGTACGTGGCGGCGTCGCCCAGCCGCTCCCGCGAACCCCGTCTCCGCTGCGGGACGGCGGGTGGCGGAGCGTCCGCCGGCCCCGGACGGACGGGGCGCCCGCCGACGCTCATGTGAAGTCCCGGGTCCCGTCGGAGGCGTTGGAGCAGATGGCCCCGTGGGCCCAACACGTATAGCACGCCTGTGCGTGGAGCCGAGCCGGAACCCGCACCGCCTCCGAGAGCGTGGCTCCCGCCCTGGCTTCCGGATCGTCCAGGAGGATGGGGCAGACCCACACACCCGCCGCCGTCACCAATCGAGCGCTGGAGCACAGGAGCAGCTCCTGAGGATAGTCCCGCATCATCTCGGGCGTCACCCGCTCGACGTCCCGGTAGGCCCGGCTCCGCTGAGCCTCCTCTCCGATGCGGAGGGGTGGCAGGATCTTGAGGCGGGCCCGGCGGTATCCGACGTCCGCCAGCGATTCCCGGAAGGCGGCCAGGACCTCGTCCGTCTCCTCGTCCTCCCAGGTCTGCATGGTCGTGACGATGGGCAGGAAGCCCGCGGCGGCCAGCCGTCCCACGGCGTCCATGGCCCGACGGAACGTCCCTTCCCCACGGATGGCGTCGTTCATCTCCGCCGTCACCCCGTCGATGCTGACCCTGAGCTCGAGCGAGTACATGGAGGCCTCCGCCAGGGCCGCGAGCCGGTCCACCATGCGCTCGGGAAGGAGGGTGGCGTTCGTGAGGACCGTCGCGGGGCCCATCGCCAACGTGTCCTCCAGAATGCCCGGCATCTCCCGGTTCATGAAGGGCTCGCCCCCCGTGAAGTAGTACTCCTTCACGCCCAGCCTCCGTGACGTCTCCAGCGCCGTCCGGACCTCGCACCGGGACATGAACCAGAAGGAGTGGTTCTCCGGGGAGCACGAGATGAAGCAGTGGCGGCAGCGAAGGTTGCACACGGTGCCTGAGACCTGGAACCAGAGCTGGTCCAGCGATCGCAGGTCGACGGACGGCACGTCCGAGGAGCCGCCACCGTCGGGGCGCGCGGGAGAGGGCGCGCCGGCGAGATCGTCGACTCCGAGAACGGGGAGGGACTTCGTCATTCGGATCCTTGCATGGCTCCGGATTCTAAGCACTGAGGAGAACACCGACGAGGCCGGTCGAGGTTCCGGTCGGCGCCGAGCCCGTCCTCGCCCCACCAGACGGTCGGCTCTTGTCGACGGTCTGGGGCCCCATTACTTATACTTTGTAAGTCTTACTGGATACCTAGATAAGGAAGGGGATGATGGGAAGGGGCTCGATCCTCGGGGCCTTCGAGCAGGTGGTCCTGCTGGCGGTGGCCCACCTGGGAGAGGAGGGATACGGCGTCACCATCCGCCGCGAGATCGAGGACCGGACGGGCCGGGACGTGTCCATCGGCGCCGTCTACGCCACGCTCTCCAGACTCGAGGAGAAGGGGCTCCTCACGTCCTGGGAGGGTGATCCTGAACAGCGCCGGGGAGGTCGGGCCCGCAGGCACTACCGGCTTCAGCCGGCTGGAGCCAGGACGCTCAGAGCCGCGCGAGGCATGATGGACCGGATGTGGGAGGGCGTGGACCTCGGCGGCGAAAGGGCATGAGCGGTCGCCCACCCCGCTGGGCCGAGCTCATCCACCGTTGGGCGGCGGATCCCCACCGGGCGGAGCCCCAGCTGGGAGATCTCGAGGAGGAATTCCGACACCGATGCCGGACGGACCCGGCCAGAGCCCGACGTTGGTACCGGAGACAGGTCGTGGCCTCCCTGGGACCGAATCTGGCGAGCCGCCTGCTCCGGTGGCGACGACGCGGACGACGACGAGGAGGGATGATGAGGACGATGATCACCGAGCTGGGCTCGGCCGTACGGAACGTGGGGAGACACCTCTCGTTCTACGCCCTCCTGGTCCTGACCCTGGGTCTGGGCGTCGGCGCGGTGGCCACGACCTTCTCCGTGGTCCACGGCCTGGTCCTCGACCCCTTCCCCTTCCCCGAGCCCGATCGGATCGTGGGCGTGGGGACGGCTTATCCCCGATTGGGCAGTGATCTGGGCTTCTTCGAGAACCTCTCTCCCGCGGAGTTCGTCGACATCCGTGACCACGCGACGACCCTGGAGGACGTGGTGGCGTGGGACATGGGGAATCGTCAGATCGACACCGAAGGTCCGCCGGAGAATGTCTTCAGCGCGTTCTGGTGGGGCGACATCCTCACCACCGTGCAGATGGATCCGCGGCTGGGTCGCGGCTTCAGCGACCAAGAGATACGACGCGGGGACGCCGTCGCCATGATCTCGGAGGACCTGTGGTTGGAGCGTTTCGGAGCGGACTCCACGATGATCGGCGGAGCGCTGAGCATCAATGGCAACCCCTATACCCTGGTCGGGGTCTTCCCGCGGAGCGTGGACATCTACGGCACCGAGCTCTGGATGCCGATGCCGGTGGGTCCCGACGTGTTTCCGCGAAACCGTCGCCAGTTCCAGGTGATGGCGCGGGTGGCCCCCGCCTCCAGCCTCTCGGAGGTCAACGCGGAGCTCTCCACCCTCGCCCGGCAGGTGGAGCAGGCGTGGGCGAGCGAGTTCGAGGAGTATGTCGGCTGGTCCATCCGGGCGCTGACCTGGGCCGAGGTGAACTCGCAGGTGTTCCGGGCCGGCGTCTTCGTGCTCATGGGCGCGGTGACCTTCGTCCTCCTCCTGGTCTGCGCCAACATCGCGAACCTGCTTCTGGCTCGCGCACAGAGCCGACGACGGGAGATGGCCGTCCGAGCGGCCCTGGGCGCGGGACGGGGTCGCCTGGCCCTCCAGGTCCTCGCCGAGAGCGTCCTGTTGGGAGCGTCGGGAGGCGCCATCGGGATCCTCCTCGCATTCCTGGGAGTCCGCGGGGTGAACGCCTTCCTCTCCACGCTGGGGCTCCCCGTAGCGGGAACCGTGGAGGTCAACGGCCCCGTCCTCGCGGTCTCGGGACTCGTCGCCGTGGGAGCCGGCATCCTCTTCGGCGTCGCCCCGGCTCTCCAGGTCTCGTCGACGGCCCTCCAGGGTACGCTTCAGGCCGAATCGAAGGGCGCCACAGCGAGCGGTAGCCGGCAGGGACTCCAGCGCAGCCTGGTCGGCGTTCAGGTGGCCCTCGCCTTCGTTCTGCTGACTGGAGCCGGGCTCCTGCTCAACAGCTTCCTGAGGGTGAACGCGGTGGACACCGGTTTCGACACGTCGAACGTTCTCACCCTCCGCCTCACGCTTCCGCCGGAGAAGTACCGGGGCCCGGAGGTGCCGGCGTTCTTCAGCACGCTCACCCGTCGTCTGGAAGCGCTGCCGGGAATTCGAGAAGCGGGGGCCGGGACCCAGTATCCTGGCGTCGCGTTCTCCTTCCGCGAGGTGGCGTTCGAGGGAGGCCCCGTGGAGGAGGAGGGATCGACCCTGCCGACGCTCCTGGCCACCGTCGTGACGCCGGGCTACTTCGAGGCGCTGGGGATCCCCCTCCGCCGAGGACGGACCTTCACCCAGGACGACGGGGCCCTCGCCCCCAACGTGGTGGTCCTCAACGAGGAAGCCGCCCGACGCTACCTGGGCACCACCGACGTGGTGGGCGCCCGTCTTCGCCTGCAGGACGCGGGCCCGGACACCCTGTGGTGGGAGATCGTCGGGGTCGTCGGCTCCACGCGGAATCTGGGTCTGGACGAGGAACCGTACCCCGAGCTCTTCGCATCCCACGAGCAGGTCGGAGGCGTCCAGAACCAGCTCTTCCTGGTCCTCCGCACCGCCGGGGACCCCTCGTCCTTCGTGTCGGCGGTGCGGGAGACGGTTCTGCGCATCGATCCCGATCAGCCCGTCTACGCCATACGGACCGCGGAGGAGACGTACGCTCAGGGCGTAGCCTCCATGCGGGCGGTCGCCGTGCTCCTCTCCCTCTTCGGAGGCTTCGCCCTGATCCTCGCCGCCGTCGGCATCTACTCGGTGGTCTCGTACACGGTTGAGCGGACGAACCAAGGAGATCGGCGTCCGCGTGGCGCTGGGCGCGGATCGAGGTCGCGTGCGCCGACTCGTGGTGCGTCAGGCGCTACTCCCCGTGCTGCTGGGCGCCTCGGCGGGCGGCGCTGCCGCCGTGGCCCTCGGTGGGGGCCTGGAGCGCCTCCTATACGGCGTGCGCGCGACGGATCCGTTGACGCTGGGTCTGGTGGGGGGGACCCTGGTCGCCGTGGCCGCCGCCGCGAGCTGGGTGCCGGCCTTTCGAGCGGCGCGACTCGATCCGGTCACCTCGCTGCGCATCGAATGACCGACGCTCGAGCTCGACGAATGACCCAAGCCCGATCTCGAACAAATCGCGCGTAGAGGGTACCCCAGAGCAAAGACTCCAACCACCCGGTCCATGCCGTTCACCGCCGTCAACCCAGCGACAGGTCAGACCCTCGCCACGTACGACGTCCACGACGCGGAGGAGGTCGAGGCCGCCCTGGCCGCGGCGGACGAAGCTCAGAGGGGATGGGATCGACGAGACGTCGAAGAGCGGGTCCAACCGCTGCGCAGGCTCGGCGGGCTGCTACGGGAGCGGAAGAGCGCGCTGGCGGCCCGGATGACCACCGAGATGGGGAAACCCGTCAACCAGGCCGTCGCGGAGACGGAGAAGTGCGCATGGGTCTGCGACTACTACGCGGACCACGCCGCGGACCACCTCGCCCCGAGACGGGTCGAGACGGACGTCACCTCCAGCTATTGGACCTATCGGCCCCTCGGCGTCGTGCTGGGCATCATGCCGTGGAACTTCCCGTTGTGGCAGGTCATCCGCTACGCCGTGCCGGCCGTGACCGCCGGGAACGCCGCGCTCCTCAAGCACGCCCCGAGCGTGCCGGGCTGCGCCCTCGATCTGGAGGACCTCTTCCGGGATGCCGGCTATCCCGAGGGGATCTTCACCAACCTCTTCATCGACGTGGAGACGGTGGCCGAGCTCATCGACGATCCGCGGGTGCGTGGCGTGAGCCTCACGGGGAGCGTCTCCGCCGGAAAGGCGGTGGCCGAACGTGCAGGAGCCGCCATCAAGCCGACGGTTCTCGAGCTCGGAGGAAGCGATCCCTCCCTGGTGCTGGCCGACGCGGATCTGGACGCCGCGGCCGCAAGCTGTGCTCACGGACGCTTCCTGAACACCGGACAGAGCTGCATCGCCGCGAAACGGTTCGTCGTCGTGGAGGACGTCCGGGAGGCGTTCCAGGAAAAGCTCCTGGCCGCCATGGACGAATGGAAGCCCGACGACCCCACGAAGCCGGACACCAAGCTCGGACCCATGGCCCGGCAGGATCTGCGGGACGCCTTGCATGATCAGGTCCAACGTTCCGTGAAGGCCGGGGCCACTCTGATCGTCGGCGGCCGGATCCCGGACCGGCCGGGCGCCTGGTATCCGCCCACGGTCCTCGCCGACGTGGCGCCCGGGATGCCCGCCTACGACGAGGAGCTCTTCGGACCGGTGGCGGCGATCCTGGAGGCCCGCGACGAGGAGGACGCCATCCGCGTGGCCAACGACACGTCCTTCGGCCTGGGCGCCGCCGTCTACACGCGGGATGCGAAGCGTGGAGAGCGCATCGCGGCCGAGCGCCTGGACGCCGGGAACTGCTTCGTCAACGGGATCGTCCGATCCGACCCGCGTCTGCCCTTCGGTGGAACGAAGGAGAGCGGCTATGGTCGCGAGCTGAGCCCCCTGGGCATCCGGGAGTTCACCAACCGGAAGACCGTCTGGGTGGAGTAGATCGGCAGCGGGCCGGATCCGGGGCCCTTCTACTCGAACGTGCCCGGAACCGCCTGGTACATGCGGTCGGCCATCTCGTCGGCCGCGCGCATCGTGGAAAGATCCAGGTCGAAATCGGGACGAGGCGGAGCCGCCACTTTGCCCCGCAGCTCCCTGATCTCCCGGCCGGAGAGC
This sequence comes from Longimicrobiales bacterium, assembly GCA_033722275.1. Lineage (GTDB taxonomy): Bacteria > Gemmatimonadota > Gemmatimonadetes > Longimicrobiales > Gaopeijiaceae > UBA2589. Next base: position 13,348 of record JAWVZK010000004.1, read on the forward strand.
CCCATCTCCTTCATCTCGTCGGTAGACACCCGAGCGCCCTCGACGACTTCGATGCCGTCCTCCGTCGGCTGCACCAGCCGGGCCAGGACCTCGCGCTCCACCCGGGTCAGGGGCTCGGCGACCAGATCGTAGTCGATCCATGCCTCGTAGGAGAGGGGCGCCACCCGCTTCACCATGGCGGCGATGACCCGGGCGAACTGCTGGATCTCCCACTGGGCCCGCGGGTCCACCCGGAGCGTGAGGAAGTGCAGGAGGTTGTGGAGGTCGATCTTCCAGTACCACTGAGTATAGGTGGAGACGGGAAGATCGATGCGGGCGATCTCCCGTGCCACGTCCTCCTCGAGCAGCCATCCGTAGGCGTCCCCGGCATCACGACGGAGCTTCTCCCACCGCTCCACCGCTTCCAGGTAGGTCTCGTCCGGCACGTCCCCTTCGCGACCCTGCTTGTTCGAGCGGCTCTGCAGAGCGAATTGCTCCCGGTCCGGCATGTAGAAGAGGAGGGGCATCAGGGAATAGCGGGCCGAAAGCTCGTTCACCGACGCCGTGCGGTGCCGGATCCACTGTCGTGCGACGAACATGGGCATGGCACAGTGGAACTTCAGCTCCACCATCTCCGAGGGGGTCGTGTGGCGATGCCGTCGCAGGTACCGCACCAGCCCCCGGGTCTGGGACACCTTCCGGGTTCCGAAGCCGTAGCTCACCCGGGCCGCCCGCTCCACGTCCTCGTCCGAGCCCATGTAGTCCACCAGCGAGACGAAGCCGTGGTCGAGGACCGGGAAGTACCCGCCCAGGATCTCCTCGGCGGCGGGGATGGTGGGACGCTTCGTTTCCATTCGAGAAGGGCGTGAGGATGTTCGGTAAGGCTGGCGGCGGAGGTGGACCGCAATATAGCGAGGGCGGGCGATCTCCCAGTGTGGTGTTTCAGAAGTTCGCGATGCACCGAGAGTGTCGAGGCGCCAGACCTGCAAGGCGCGAAGACGAAGCGGGGTGTGGTCGCGGGCTCCCGCATCGCGCGTCAGCCGGACCCGCCTCCCCACGGTCGGATGAAGTCCTCCGGCTCCACCCCCAGGCCGTCCGCCACCCGCGTGATGTAGTTGAAGTACGCCACCACCTGGACCGCGTCGTGCACGGCCCGGTCGTCGAAGCCGTGGTCCCGCAGCCGGTCCACGTCCTCAGGGCCCATCCCGCGCTGATTCAGGGTCAGCTTCTCCGCCAGCCGGCAGAGGGCCCGGTCGGCCTCTGCGAGCTCCGCCGAGCGCCAGTCGCGGGCGACGGCGTCGACGAAGGCGTCGGCTTCCTCCTCGGTCTCGAACTCGTCCTGGACCTCTTCCCGGAGGTCGTGCGCGTGCGCCTGCGTTCAGTAGAAACAGTCGTTGGCCTTCGACGTCACCACCGCCAGCATCTCCCGCTGGCGCCGGGAGAGGGGTGACGGGCCGAACATGAGGGCACCGTAGAACCTCATGGAGGTGTCCATGACCCGCGGGTTCTGGCTCATCACGTGGACGATGTGCCAGACGCGACCCGCGCGCTCCATCGCTTCGTCGAACAGCTTCCTGAGACGACCACGTGCCTCGCCGACGCGGACCTGCTCGATGTAGGGCATGGGGCGGAAGCTACCCCATCCCGGACAGGATTCCAGCCCGGCGACACCACCGCCCCTCGGCGAGGCAGCCGAAGGACGGCAGAGCGTCAGCGCGTCACGAAGGTGATGGGAAACTGGACCCACACGGCCACGGCCTCGTCGCCGTTCCGCGCCGGCTCGAACCGGTAGACGTCGGCCACCTGCATCGCCGCCCGATCCAGCGCTTCATGTCCGCTGCCCTCCTGGAGCCTCGTATTCAGGACCCGGCCCTCCTCGTCGATGAAGAACCAGACGATGACGCGTCCGCCGATGCCGGCGTCCCGGAGGAGCGGGGGATAGGCGTCCGCCATGGCGGCGACGACCTCCTGGCGGTTCGCGATGGACGGCGCCTCCGTGAAGGGGGTGAAGGAGGGCTCGGTGGGGATCTCACGGGCGGAGAAGACCTCTTCGGTCCCGGCTTCGCCGGCGGGCAGCTCCCGGACCTCGAGGACCTTCTCCTCGGGCGCCTGGGCGTCCGGCGACGCCGGCGTGGCGGCACCCGGCGCCTGTCCGTTCCCATCGAAGATCTCGGCCGGGCTCTCCACGGAGCAGGCCTGTATGCCGAGGAGCCCGGCGCAGACGAGGCACAAGAGGGTCGTGACGAGGGAGGCTCGGGGTCGTTTGTGGGTCATGGCGACAATCCTCTTTTCGAGAGTGCGTCCTTTTTCTGTGAATGCGGCGAGGCCCAGGGAGAAACCGGACGAGCGCGCGGCCACGGAGATGAGGCTCTCGCCGTACGCGTCGGCGTCGGACGTCCGACTCAGGACCCGGCGGTCACAGTCCACCTCCACCGCCGTTCGGAGGGCCGTGATGGCGACCCAGGTGAACGGATTCCACGGAGTCAGCGCGAGGAGGAGGAGGGAGACGGTAAGCAGTGCCGGATCTCCGCCCCGTATGTGCTCTTCTTCATGGAGGACGACGAGGCTCAGCTCCCGGTTCCGCAGCTCGAGGCTCCAGCGGGGCAGCACGATCCATGGCCTGAGGACGCCGCCCACCGCGGGTCCGTGGTCCGGGGACAGGAACACCCGGCGACCGGCGACGTCGCCGGTGGCCCATCTCTTCCGATCCGTCCGGAGCCTCCAGTGCCCGACGAGGAGGACCAGGGTCAGGACGGCGCTGCCCCCGATCCACGTCGCGGCCAGCGCAGGGGTCAGCCAGGGCGCCAGCCCCCCCACGGAGTCGGGCCGGACCACGAGTCCCGGGAGCTGGACGGTGAGTACCCCTCCCAGACCCCCGACGAGAGGGGACGCTTCTCCCGTGGGCGCGAGGGGCGCCAGGAGGAGAACCCAGGGGGCCAGCATCGAAGCGAGCCAGATTCCTCGCGTCGGGAGACCGGCGCGGCGAGCACCCCACTCGGCCACCCACGCCGCGGCCACCGTGAGCGCCGAGACCGTGAGCAGGAAGACCATCACCGGTGCGATCATCCCGACTCCTCCTCCTCGAGTCGGCGCGCCAGGAGGTCGCGCATCCTCCGGAGCTCCTTCTCGGTGAGATCCTGGTCGTCCACGAGTCGGGTCAGCAGGAGCTCGTGGGAACCCCCGAAGAGGCGCTCCTTCAGTCGCTTGAGCGCGCTTTCGCCGGCTGCGGCACGTTCCACCAGCGGCTCGTATCGATGGGCGCGTCCTTCCTCGGTGTGGCTCACGTACCCCTTCTCTTCGAGGATCCGAAGCACGGTGAGGACCGTCGTGTAGGCAAGCTCGTCGTCCAGGGCACCGCGGACCTGCGACACCGTCGACGGGCCACGGTCCCAGAGGACGGTCATCACGTCGAGCTCACGGGCGGTGAATCGGATCTCCATGAAGGCGCTCCCACTAAAGATTTAGTAGATCATAGGCCTCTCCGGGCGCGCTGTCAACTAATGTATTAGTAGATAGTTGGTGGCCGCGCCTTCTGAACCGAATGGTCGCCCGGATCGTAGTACCCTTACGTACGAGACCCTTTTCAGATTCTGACGCGGGAGGTCGACGTGGCCCAATGCCAGGGAACGACGAGGAAGGGCGAGCGGTGCAAGCGGGAGGCGCGTCCCGATTCCGCCTTCTGCTCCATCCATCAGGACCAGGAGATCCGCTCGCCGAAGACCGAGCCCACGGAGTGGGACACCGATGCCATCGTGAAGACCGCCATCGGCTTCGCGCTGGTCGGCGTGATCCTGTTGTTCCGGTTCCGGAAGTGCTGACGCGGTAGTCCCGAGACGGAGCTGCGTCAGCGGACGCTCCGCCGAGGCGTCAGAAGTGCTCGGGCCCCAGGTTGAAGCGACGGCTGCGCGCCACGTCCGCGGTGAAGAAGCCGTCTCTCAGACGGTTCACCTCGAAGGTCATGCGGAAGACGGGGTCCCCACCGGTGGAGCCGACCGGAAACGCGATGTCGGCCCGCACCACATTCCGGGTCCCCGCCGGAAACCCGAAACGGAGGCCCGCGCCGACGCCGGACTGCCACCCCGAATCGACGCCGTACGGAACGTCGCCGGGCCAGACGCGACCCACGTCGCCGAACAGGGTCATGCCGAGATCCACCGACCCACCGTCGGGCCACGGGAAGAGGATCCGATCCTCGACGATGAAGCGCATCATCCGGCCGCCAGGGAAGCGATCTTCCAGAAGCGATCGGACCCCGTCCCTGCCTCCCAGGGAGAGCTGATAGGGGAGCTCGGTCCGCCAACCTCCGGCCAACGAGGCCCGGAGGAAGACCGTGTGGCTCCGGAGGCCGTCGTTGCGCAGATAGGCGACGAGATCGGCATCGCCGAGGATGTCCTGCCAGGCCTCCGCGTCCCGTCTCGACTCGACGGTGAAGCCGCCGGTGAGGATGGAGGAGCCCACCGGCAGCCCGAAGCTGGCGTGGACGCGCCCGAAGAGGTCGTCGGCCACGGGGACCCCGCGAGGCGTCAGAGCGGCGAAGCCCTTCCCCAGACTCACGCCCGCGAAGTAACCCAGACTCACGATGGTGCGATCGCGAAGACCGTCGATGCCCCGGTATTCGACATACCGGTATCGGCGCGTGCCCAGATGCGCCGTCACGCGGGTGGAAGACGACGGCCGGAGCTGTCGCTGGAGACGGCCGGGGAGCTCGCCGGGGTAGGGCTCCAGCTCGTCGAAGTCGTTCAGCAGGGTGACGTTCACCTCACCGGGGAAGCGCATCACCTCCCGAGCCGCCGTGACCCCGACGATGGTGGACCGGCCCGGCTCTCCGAACCGGCGAGCCGCCGAGAGCTCGACGAGCTCGTGGAAGACCGGGGCCAGGACCTGCGTATATGGCGCATCGCTGTCCGCCGCGTAGGCGAAGAAGCTGGTGCCCCGGTCGTATCCCTGCCGTACCGACCACGTCCCGGTTTCGCCGATGAAGGGATACCGGAGGTACTGGCTGAAGAACACACCGGGTCGGTCCCGTCCCCAAACGATGCTGGCGTCGGTCCGCCCGAAGAGGCGCGGCGTGGCGAGACCGAAGGATTGCGCACGGGTCTCCCGCCGTTCGCGATGGGTGAACTCCGCGAAGACGCCCTGCCCCAGGAAGTTCTCCTCGGTAACTTCGATCTTCTCCAGATTGGCGGACTCGTCGTACGTCACCCCGACGTCGACCTTCGTGGACCACTCGTCCCGCGTCTCCACGAAGACCACGTTGCCCCCCTGGCCGTCGTCTTCGTACGTGATCTCCGCGCTGGCGAGGAACCCGTATCCGTCCAGGAGGCGTTCGGACTCCTGGAGAAGGAACGGGTCGAGGCAGTCGCCCTCGTCGAAGAGGATCTCCCGCCGGACGAAGGACGAGGTCGTCGTGACGTGCAGCACGTTCAGGGCCCGATACGTCCACGCGAGCACTCCGAAGCCCGTGGATTCGGGATCGAAGACCGGATGTCGACTCACCTCGACGGAGGAGATCGGTCCGTGCACACATCCGCCCTCTTCGCCGTCGACCGACGGCTGCGCCCGGGCCGAAGAAGCGAGGGGGCCGCCGAGCGCCACGAAGAGAGCCATCGCGAGCCATACGGGAAGAACCCCGCGGCTCGGGGGGATGTGATGCAGCCGGTCGATGATTCCTCCAGGGACCCCGGTGTCGGACGTCATGGACCAAGATGCCGGCTCCGGGTAACCGAACGGAAGCGGCCTCGCGACCGTCTCGTGCCGTCTCGATCCCGGACCGGCTCGACTCGGGGGTCCGGCTCGACTCGGGGGTGCCGTAAGTTGCGTGAGTTGAATACCGTCTTTGGGTCCTCAGTGTTCGCGCCCGAGCCCGACGCCCTTCCTTCCGGATGTCCCTCCTGATCACCTCCCTGTACGGCGCAGCGGCCCTTCTAGGCGCTGCCTTCGCCGCCATCGAGCTCCGAATGCTGGCGCGCTTCCTCAAGCACCGGGAGCGGATCAAGCACGGCGGCGGGACGGCCCATGGCCCCGTGGACGGCGAGCGGACCGCGCCGCCCTCCGTGACCATCCAGCTCCCGCTGTACAACGAGCGCAACGCCGCGGACCGGATCATCCGGGCGGCGGCGGCGCAGGAATATCCACGCGAACGCTTCGACATCCAGGTCCTCGACGACTCCACCGACGAGACCACGGCCATCGCGCGGAGGGTGGTGAACGAGCTCAGGACGGAGGGCGTTCGCATCGAGCTGATCCATCGCGACCACCGGGACGGATACAAGGCCGGCGCGCTGGCCGAGGGCTTGGCCCGCTCCGATGCGGAGTTCGTCGCCGTCTTCGATGCCGACTTCGCGCCCGAGCCCGACTTCCTGAGCCGTCTGCTGGTGGACTCCGACGCGTTCCGGGACCCGAGCGTGGCCTTCGTCCAGGCCCGTTGGGCGTGGGGAGGTCACGAGCACGGCGGCTGGCTGGCCAACACCCTGTCCCTCCTCCTCGACCGGCATTTCCAGGTCCAGAAGCCGGTCCGGGCCTTCGTCGGCAACGTGACCACGTTCAACGGCTCGGGAGGGATCTGGAGACGGACGGCCATCGACGACGCCGGCGGCTGGGCCTCGGACACCCTCACCGAGGACCTCGACCTGAGCTATCGCTGCGCGCTAGCGGGTTGGCGCGGCCGCTACCTGCACGATGTGAAGGTCTTCAACGAGCTGCCGGCCCACATGAGAGCGTTCAAGCTCCAGCAGCGCCGCTGGGCCAAGGGGAACGCTCAGTGCTTCCGGAAGCTCACCCGGAGCGTCCTGGGCGCAGGGAGTCTCGTGGAGGATCGCTGGGACGAGGCGTTCATGCTGGCGGGCTACGCCATTCATCCTCTCCTTCTGACTTCTCTCCTCCTGTGGCCCTGGGCGGTCCTCTACGTCGATCGAACCCTCTTCTGGATCCTCCAGGGTCTCATGTCCCTGGGGATCGTCGCCGCCATCGTGAGCTTTCTCGTGACCGTCCGTGAGCGGGAGTCGCGGTGGCGGGCGTCGTCGCTCGTCCGGGTATTCGCCGGGCTCTGCGTGGGGATGGGGCTGATGGTCAACAACACCGTGGGCCAGGTCCAGGGATTCCTCTCCTCCGGTGGGGAGTTCGTCCGCACCCCCAAGCGTGGCTCCGCCCACGAGGACGCCGTCATCGTGGCCATGGGAGCCGACACGCCGTACGCCAGCCCCCTGCATTGGACTTTCTTCGCCGAGCTGGCCGTGGTCGCCTACTGCGTGGCGGGGGCCGTCTTCCTCGTGCAGCAGGGTGAGGCGCTCTGGTCGCTGGCGATGGTCTTCTGGGCCATCTGCCTGGGTCTGATGGTCCAGCAGCAGGTGAGGAGCGGTCTCACCGGAACGTGGCGGACTCCGGAGCCCGGAGAAGCGTGACGCGGCCCCGGAGGGGCTATCTCACCCTCGCCACGGGACGAGAGAGCTTCTTGGAGATGGCGGTGGACATGGCTCTGTCCCTCCGGGAGCATACGGCGCTACCGATGGGGCTGGTGGCCGACGAGGCGCTGGCGGAGACGGCCCGGCGGCGATTCCCCGGGACCTTCGACGAGATCGATCTCCTCCCCGACCGGTTTCTGGAGGGCCGTGTCAGGAAGTACGGCATCGCGGCGGCCAGTCCCTTCGACGAGGCCGTCTTCGTCGACGCCGACTGCCTCGTCCTGGGCGGGCTCGACCATCTCTTCGACGCCCTGGACGGTTGCGACATCGCCATGCTCGGGGAGCAGCTCACCCGGGAGGACGACGAGAACCACCATGGATTCTCCACACGGAGGCTGATGGAGCGGTTCGATCTCGACCGCTACCTGAAGACCAACAGCGGGGTCTTCGCCTTCCGCCGTGGACCGGCCGTGGACGTGATGGAGGCTTGGCGGAGCTGCTTCCGGGACGAAGTCCGGCCCCGACTCAGGTGGTCTCTCCTCCTCGGGCGCTGGATCGGCGACGAGATCGCCATCGGCATCGTCGGGGGCCGCCTGCGGTTGGGGACGCTTCCCCCTCCCCACGTCATGTTCTGGCCGCACGAGTTCGCCGACCTGGACCCCGACGCTCCGGCGAAGCCGCTGCTCCACTTCATCTGGCCTCCGCCGGCGGAGGTGATGGATCGACTGATGACGGCGGTGGGGAGGCGCCGGGACGCGGTAGGGCTGCCTCGGAGCTCCGAGGCGTACTGGCGAGCCGAGGTCAGGAAGCTCCTCCGCATGAAGCGGCGGAGGCGCCTCCTGGAGCGCCTGGGGTGGTGGCCGTGACCCTCGTCCTCATCCCCCCGCGCGCCGGGACGGGGTCGCAGCCGGATCCACCATCGTGGACAGCAGCTCCAGGTAGCGCGTGGCCATCGACACCGGCCCGACCGCCTGTCTCGCCCAGGCCCGGATCGCCTCCCTTCGATCGGCCCATTCGGCGCGATGGGCCGCCACCTGCACCAGGCCGGCGGCGAGGGCATCGCGACACTCCCTCCAGGCCTCCGGCGACGGGCGCGAGATCCTGGGCGGAGAGACGCCCAGAGGATCTCCGGAGGGATTGGGCACGAGGATGCCCCGCTCCCCTCCCGGGCCCACCAGAGCCCCGCTTCCACCCGTCTCCGTGAGAACCACCGGCCTGCCGCACCAGAGAGCCTCGGAGGCGGCGACGCTCCATCCCTCGTAGAAGGCGGCCGAGACGAAGGCGGCGGCAGCCGAGAGGACCGTACCCACGTGTCGGAGGTGGCGAACGTGCCGGACGGCTCCGGTCGCGAAGAGGTCGGGATGCGCTCGTCCGAGCTCCCGCAGCGAGACACTCCCGTCGCCGGGGCCGGCGAGGATCAGAACGGCGTCGGGAATGGAGGCCCGAGCCGCGGCGAAGGCCTCGACGAGACCGGCCGGGTTCTTCTGCTCGGTGATCCTACCCACGAAGGCGAAGACGGGCACGCCGGGAGCGATGCCGAGGGTCTTTCGGGCGAAGGCGCGCGGCACCGCGGCCGCACGGCCTGGATGGACCGCGTTGGGGATCACCGCGTCCGCGGCCCGGCCGGCGTGCTTCCCGTAGTAGGCTCCCGCGAGCGTGCTCACGGCGACGACCGCCGAGACGTGGTCGAGTCGAGCCCGCTCCCGTTCCCAGTCTCCCTCGGAGAACCAGGCGTAGCAGTTCTGGACGGTCTCGATCACCCGAACCCCGGCCCGGGACAGGGACGCCACCACTTCGACGGGCGCGAAGTGGCTGGAGACCACGTCGATGCCCTCCCTACGGGCCCATGCTCCAGCATCCCCGAGTCGTCCGCCCAGCGACGTGACATCGATCCCCGCATCCCGGAGGCGGCGCGCCACCGCTCCCTCCCGTCGACCGCAGAGCACCGACACCGACACGCCCAGGGCCGTGAACGTCTGCGCCAGGAGCGCCACCACTTCCTCCAGGCCCCCCGTGCCCAGGGCTTCGACCCCCAGGCCCACCCTCGCGGGCAGCCCCGTCTCCGCCCTGGCGTCGAGCTTCACCTCACCCTGCCCGGGGACCACGGGCGCCAGGGAGCCGGAGGCGGCGATCCGCCTCGCCAGGGGCCGGCGGGATCGCCAACCCGCCAGGGAGCGCCGGACGCGCTCGAGAGGCCGGCGGTGTATCCGGAGCATCTCGCTCCGCTCGACGTCCGCCGGGCCCCGCCCTCCGTCGGCTCCCCTCCCCTCGGCGATGGTATTGTCGCCGTGGACACGGTAGAGGACATCGTCCAGCGCCGGCTCGTAGACCACCCGCCCCGGACAGAGGTCCCGGGCCCGGAGGAGGAAGTCGTAGTCGTGGACGTACCGGAAGGCCCTGAAGCCGCCGAGACGCGCCCATAGCTCCCGGTGCAGGAAGAAATTCGAGGTGGTCACGGCGATGTTGTGCCGCTTCAGGACCGACGCCAACGGGCGGCCGCGAGCCCATCTCCGGGCGCCGTCGTACCATGCGGCGATGGGGTGGGCCGGATCCACCTCGCCGCCGTCCGCGTCGACGAGGGCGACGGCTCCGAATACGAGAGCGGCGCCGGTCTCGCGGACGACCCCCAAGGCGCGCTCGAGACGCTCCGGTCGGAAGACGTCGTCGGAATTGAGTATGGCCACCCAGTCGCCGCGACTCAGTCGCACCGCCCGATTCAGCGCGTGATGCGCTCCCCGATTGCTCTGGCGGACGAGGCGCAGTCCGTCGATTCCCGAGTCCCGAACCACGTCCGCCGTCCCGTCGGAGGAGCCGTCGTCCACCACCACCAGCTCGGCTGCGGGCAGGGTCTGCGAGGCCACGCTCGCCACCGCCTCGCCCACGAAGTCTCGATGCTCGTACGCGGGCATGACGACCGAGATGACCGCGCCGGCATCGACTCGCCCGGTGGCGGGCGCGCGCCGACCCTCTCGGAGTTCGAGAAGCTCGTCCACGCGCCGGGCCCACGAGCTCCGCCGGGAGAAGCGGCGCATCGCCTCTTCTTCCGCCTCCGAGAGCCGATCGCGGTCCGCGGTGGCCAAGGCCCGGATGAACGCGTCCTGCCCGTCGACGCGATACACGCCCGGGATGTCCCGGAGAGGCTCGAGATCGGGGGCGACGACGGGGAGACCCGACGCCACGAACTCGTAGACCTTCAGTGGACTGGTGGCCTGCGTGACGGCGTTCACCCGCCACGGGAGGAACCCGACGTCGGCGTGGGCCAGGTATCCGGGCAAAGACGTCTGAGGTCGCAGTCCCAGGAAGTGGCAGCTCTCCGGCTGCGCCCCTCCCTCTCCCCGATGGTCGCCCACGAACACGAAGGCGGTCCCGGGATGGGCCTCCGCCGCGTCCCGCACCAGGGTCCAGTCCATCCACCCTCCCCAGAGGGCTCCGACGTAGAGGGCGATCCGACGACCCGTCGGGAGATCGTCGGGGCGGGAAGTCCGACGCGGATCGGCGTCCCGAAAGACACGGGCGTTGAAGGCGTTGGGGAGAAGTTTCGTCTCCCTCCCCGTGAGCCGCTCCACATGGTCGACCAGCGTAGGCGCGGACGCCGTCAGCGCCGAGCTCGCCTTTGCCACCCGCTCCTCGACGGAGGGACGGTACCATCCTCGCCCGAGCTCGGACGCCCATCGATCGATGCAGTCGTAGACCGTGGTGACCCCCTCCTCGGAGGCTCGCTCGAGGAGGGTCAGCCATCGTCCCACGGGGATCTGCGTCACGATCATTCCGCCGTCCCGGACCGAATCCAGAAGCGCCTCCCGAACGGAGGGCTCCACGGCCTGCGCCAGGCTCCACTGGACGAGGCGCTCCTGGTCGTACCGGAGCGCGAGGTCGACGGTCTCCGTCGCGTCGTCGTGGCTGACGAAGACCACCGCGAAGTCCCGCTCCAGCAGCTCCAGGGCGATCTGCGCGCTCCTCTGCCCCCCTCCCGTATCGTGGATGGGGTTGGCCGAAAGGAGGACCACCGTGCCCCGAGAGCCGGCGGCGGCCGCCGTCAGCTCGTCTCTCACCGAGGTCATCGCCCGGGCGGACCCGAGCGTGAGAGGGTCGTCCGGGTCGTCGGGGTTGGGCGCTCGTTCATCCTCTACCTCGGCTGGGGGTGGCATGGACCGTAAGCCATGCACCGAGGCGGCGACACCCCGGGGCACCGTCCCCTCGGAGGGACTTCCCTCCAGAGCGCCCTCCCGATCCGCGACGCCTTGCCTTCGGGCAGATCCCTCCGTCTGTTAGCGGGCGCCCGCCGCCCCTCCACCGCACCCCTACCCCCCGACAGCCTTGAGCCTGGAACTCGTTTCCCGCGTCGCATCCTTCGGGAAGAACACGGCCATCGTCGCCCCCGAGGGCGTCTTCACCTACGAAGACCTCCTCGGGGTCTCGGGCGTCGCGGCCACCCGTCTCCTCGCGGGACGCGACGACCTGGAGGGAGCCCGGGTGTGCTACCTGACCCCCTCGGGCTGGCACTACGTCGTTTCCCAGTGGGCGGTCTGGCGCGCGGGGGGGCTGGGCGTCCCCCTCGCGTCCTCCCATCCACCGGCCGAGCTGGCGTACGTGCTCGACGACGCCGAGCCTGAAGCCGTCATCGCACACCCCACGCTGGCGCCCAGGGTGGAGGAGGTCGCCCGGGACCGGAGGCTTCCCGTGCTCCAGACGCCCGCCCTCCTCCGTGAGGGCCCTGCCGGAACGCTCCCCGAAATCGACGAGTCCAGGGGCAGTCTCATGCTCTACACCTCGGGGACGACGGGTCGTCCCAAGGGCGTCGTCTTGAGTCATGCCAACATCCGGGCCCAGGTCGAAGCCCTGAGCGAAGCATGGGGCTGGCGCTCCGACGACCACATCCTTCTCCACCTCCCCCTGCACCATGTCCACGGCATCGTGAACATCCTCACGTCCGCCCTGTGGAACGGCGCGACCTGCGAGATCCTCGCCCGCTTCCGTCCCGTGGACGTGTGGGAGCGCCTCGCTCGAGGAGACGTCACCCTCTACATGGCGGTCCCGGCGGTCTACCGCAGGCTCATCGAGGCGTGGGACGAGGCGCCTGCCCGCGCCCGAAGCGCCTGGTCGGAGGGCGCCCGGGCATGCCGTCTCATGGTTTCCGGATCGGCGGCGCTCCCCGTGCCGACCTTGGTGCGGTGGGAGGCCGTCAGTGGACAACGCCTCCTCGAGCGCTACGGGATGACCGAGATCGGCATGGCGCTGTCGAACCCTCTCCATGGCGAGCGACGTCCGGGCTTCGTCGGAACGCCCCTGCCGGGAATGGAGGTGCGGCTCGTGGACGACGACGGTGCCATGATCCAGGAGGAGCGGGAGCCGGGGGAGATCCAGGTCCGGGGCGACGCCGTATTCCATTCGTACTGGAGGCGTTCCGAGGAGACCGAGCGCGCCTTCACCGCGGACGGATGGTTCCGCACCGGGGACCGGGCGGTGGTCGAGGACGGTGCGTATCGGATCCTCGGGCGCTCCAGCGTCGATATCCTCAAGACCGGAGGAGAGAAGGTCTCGGCCCTCGAGATCGAGGACGTGATCCGCTCCTTCGCCGGAGTGGAGGACTGCGCCGTGGTCGGCGTGCCCGATCCGCGATGGGGTGATCGGGTCTGCGCCGCCGTCGTGGCGTCCCAGCCCATGTCCATGCGGGTCGAAGCCCTCCGCACCTTCGTCAGGGAGCGCCTGGCGCCCTACAAGGTGCCGAAGGACGTCCTCGTCGTCCAAGACCTGCCGCGCAACGCCATGGGGAAGGTCACCAAGCCCGCCGTACGAGACCTCTTCACATCGGAAGAAGCCGGATGATCGACGCCGTTCTGGAGAATCTCCGACAGTACTGGATGGTCCACTCCCTCCTGGTCCTGTACACGATCATGCTCGCCCACCACGCGTGGACGGGGAATCGAAGCACGAAAGGATTGGCCGACTACTACGTCGGGGGTCGGAACATGGGGGGCTGGGTCATCGGCCTCTCCTTCTTCGCAACGTACGCCAGCACCAACTCCTTCGTCGGCTTCGCCGGACAGACGTACGATTGGGGCATCCCATGGATGCTCTTCATCCCCACGGCCGTCGCCTTCTCCCTCTTCGCGTGGATCTTCGTGGCCCCCCGGCTGCGGGCCTTCACGAGAGAGATGGACTCCCTGACTCTTCCGGACTTCATCGGATTCCGCTTCCGGAGCACGCCGGCCCGGGTCTTCGCGGCTCTGATCGTCATCGTGGCGTCGTTCTTCTACATGACCGCGGTCTTCAAGGGCATCGGCAACCTCCTCGAGACCTTCCTGGAGATCCGCTACGAGGTCTCCATCATCATCGTCTTCTTCATCGTCATGCTCTACACCATGGTCGGAGGCTTCATCAGCGTGGTGAAGACGGATTCGGTGCAGGGCGTCGTGATGATCTTCGCCGCCCTGATCCTCTTCCTCGGCACCGTCAGCGCGGCGGGGGGCTTCGACGCCGTCCAGGAGGTGCGCGCGCAGCCTGGCGGCGAGGCCCTCTTCACCTGGGGCGGGGGCGTGGCGGTCCCGGTGCTCCTGGGGACGATGTTCGCGGGGTTGGTGAAATTCGCCGTCGACCCGAGGCAGCTGTCTCGCTTCTTCGCCCTGGAGGGCGACAACGCCACGCGGACGGGGATGATCGTCTCGTCCGTGACCTTCGGAGCCGTCTTCTCTCTCCTCATCCCCGTCGGCATCTACGCGCGACGGCTCATTCCCGGGGGGATCGAGGACACGGACCTCGTGGTCCCCACGCTCCTGACGGACGTCTTCGGTCCCGGCACCGGGGCCTTCCTCCTCGTGGCCATGGTGGCCGCCGCCATGTCCTCCCTCGACTCGGTCCTCCTCGTCATGGCGTCGACGACGGAGAGAGACGTGGTGAGCATCCTGCGCCCCGATCGAAGCGAGGCGTCGGAGATGTCGTGGACCCGTGGCTGGGTCGCCCTCTTCGCCTTCATCACGGCGGTCATCTCCCTGAATCCCCCCGGCGGAGTGGTGGAGCTCACGGCCTTCAGCGGCAGCCTGTACGGAGCCTGCTTCTTCCCGGCGGTGATCTTCGGTCTGCACTGGCGCAAGGGGAGCGGCGCCAGCGTCATCGCATCCTTCGTGACGGGGATCGCCGTCCTCCTGGGCTGGCCTCTCCTGCCGGGCTCCGACGTCCTCCACGAGGTCTTTCCGGCCATGGTGCTTTCCACGCTCGCCTTCTGGATGGTCGGTCGGGTCACCGAGCCCGGTGCGAATGAAACCGTCCTGGGCCTGATGGACGTCGCCTCGAGCTCCATCTCCTACGAGGCCTCACCGACCCGGACGACGACGACCGCGGACTGAGACGAGGGGCCCGTGCCCGGCCCGCCTTCCAGGGCCCGATCCCCTGGCGGGGCTCGCGGGTACGAGGGTGGGAAGATCCCCGTCCCCCCTACGTGAACGAGCCCAGGAGGATGTCCTGTGAGCACTCTCGCCCGAGCCGAGCGGGCCTCCGCCCTGCTCACCGCGCTCCGTCGTCTCGAAGGCCGGGCCACCGTAGGCGACGTGGTCACCGAGAGCGGTCTGCCCGCCGAGGAGGTACGCGCCGGCCTCAAGACGCTTCTCGAGTCCCATCGGGGACACCTGGAGGTCTCGGAGGCCGGGGAGCTCGTCTACGACTTCGATCCCGCGCTGATCGAGCGCGGCCACGAGCCCCGGATCGCACGGGTGATGCGTCGGGTCAACAAAGGTCTGGCCGCGGCCTTCAAGGCGTGGATCGTGATCATGCTCGTCGTCTACTTCGTCGTCTTCGTGGTGCTGGTGGTGGCCGCGCTCGTGGCGAGCCAGCGAGGGGGTGATTCGAAAGGCGGCGGATGGGGCCGCGGTCGGCATCGGGGAGGCCTGCCCCTCGACCCCGTCTTCTGGTACTGGATCTGGGGGCCCCGGTGGCGTCTCGGCCGTCCGTATTACGGTCACCGCTGGGAGCGGAGCCTGGGCACCGACGACCGTGTCCCGTTCTACAAGAAGGTCTTCGCCTTCGTCTTCGGTCCCGACCGACCCCGACCGACGCAGCGCCAGCTCGATCGACGGAAGCTTCGGTTGATCCGGGCGCGGTCGGGTGTCCTGACCCCAGCCGAGCTGGTCCAACACACCGGCTCCTTCTTCGACGAGGCGAAGGAGGAGATGGCCCGTCTCCTGGGCGCCTACGACGGGGAAGCCACCGTCTCGCCCGACGGCGAGCTCGTGTATGCGTTTCCCGAGCTCATGACGACGGTGCGTGGCGAGCGAAGGCCGACGGAGCCTCCTCCGTCGTGGCTCCGGCTCGAGCCTCCCCTGGAGCTCACGGGGAACAGCGCGGGCGCCAACACCCTCATCGCCGGGATGAATGCCTTCACCCTCGTCGCCGCGGCCTCCGCCCCCTGGTTCATCTTCCCCCGACTCGGTCTGGGGGGCCCCGCAGCGTTCTTCGGTCTCGTCTGGGTCCCCGTGGTGTTCAGCGTCCTCTTCTTCGCCGTACCACTGCTGCGGATGATGGGCGTGAGGCGGGAGAATCGACGCCGCGGGAAGAGGAACGTGCGACGTGTCCTCCTCGCACACGTCTTCCGGCGGGCCCTGCGACGGGAGCCCGTGGAGGTGGACGTCGCGCACGCCTTCGTCCAGGACAAGCTCCCGGACGCGTCGGTCCCGGCCAGGACGGTACAGCGGCTCGTCGACACGCTGGCGAGTCAGATCGGGGCCGAGGTGGAGGTCTCGGACGATGGCCGACTCCTGTACCGCTTTCGCGGTATCGAGACGCAGCTCGTCGCCGCTGAGCGCGTCCGGAGAACGTTGCGGCTGGACGAGCGGACCGTGGACCGGATCGTCTTCTCCACCTCCGACGACTCCGAGGCCGCCGGGGAACGGGACCTGGCCCTTTTCGACGAGAAGATCGCCTCCGAAACCACCGACCTGAGTCGCTACGTGCCCGAAGTGGACCGTGTGGACTTCGAGCACGAGTACGAGCTGGTCGCGTTCGACGAGGCGTTGGGCCGCGGTGAGCGTCGACGAGGCGCTGGAGCGCGCTGAGCGTCCATCAGGCCGGCCAGCCCAAAGGGAGTCGGGACGGGGACCGGGCCCGGTCCCCTCACTGCTTCGTCCTTCCTTCCTCGCCGCGGTGGACGCTCCGGAGGGACTCCCCGAACCTCTCGCGCAGACGGAGCGACATCCGGTCGATCTCGGCGTCGAGCTCCGAGAGGTTCGTCGCTTCGGCCCACAGCGCGCCGAGGACGGTTCCGTCGGGAAGAAGGATGCGGGCACGGACGCGCAAATCCTGACCGCCCTCGTCCAGGACCTCGCCTGCGACGACGAGAGAGACGCCCCGCCCAGAGACCATGGCCGGTCCCTCCGACGCTCGGGGTCCGGCTCCGAGCGCCTCGGGCCCCAGGACCTCCACGAAGGGGGAGCGAGCCAGCTCCGTCGCCAGCCGTCGGCCGGCTCGAGCCCCGGCGTCGCCGACCCCGGTCCGGTCGACGAAGGGCAGGACCGCCACCGTATCGCCGGCCGACAGGATCCCCTGGGCGGCGAGAGAGCCCACCGGACCGATGCCCAGGGCCCACATCGTCAGGTACGCGACGACCGAGGTCACGAGCAGCGCCCCGGCCATGACGCCGCCGAGCACGGCGTTGCGCCAGGTGAGGAGTGTGGTACCGTGGAGAGGATGCGCCTCGGGGATGACGTGCACCTCGTCCGGCGTGCGACCCTCGAGCTCGTTGGGATCGACCTCGTCGACGATGCGGAGACCGGGAAGTCCTCCCTGCGCGGCCGCGGTCGCGAGCACGATGGGAAGCCCGATGCCGAGCAGGACGAAGGCCATGCCCGGCGTCCAGAGGGGAAGTCCGAGGAAGGCCGTGAGCCAGTCGACGAGCTCGAAGACGGCGAACCATACGAGGAGGTAGGCGACGAGCACCTGCCAGACCGAACGTCGGTGAAGCTCCCTGGCGAATTTTCGGAGGGTATGAAGCACTCGATCTTCCCGGAATCACGTCCGACGCTGCACAATGGGCGTCTACGGTGTATTCCTCAAGGAGAGTCGGCCCGACACCGATGCGCGGGTCCGACCGCTGTGACCCGAGACGGATGGATGACGATGAACTGGACGGCTCGTGCCGCGCTGGTCGTGGTGCTCTGCGGGCTCGGCGCCTGCGCGACCTCCCGGAACTCCAGGCCGAATCCCTTCACGGGTGAAGGCGTGGGCGGAAGTCCCATGGAGGACGAGATCCGGGTCGAGGTGCAGAATCTCAACTTCAACGACATCACGGTCTGGGCCGTCCGACAGGGCCAGAGGGTCCGGGTCGGCCGCGTGACGGGCAAGACCGACCAGACCTTCCGGATCGACTGGAACCTCGCTCTGCCCATCTACTTCGTGGTGGACGTCACCGGAGGACGTGGCTGCCGGACCCAGGGAGTGTCGGTGGAGCGGAACGCGACGGTCTGGCTGGCAGTACCGTCCAATGTCGGAGCCTCGCCCTGCAGAATAGGACGCCGTTGATCATGAGCCGAATCATCCTGACCGTCGCCGCCGGGCTCTGGCTGGTCGGATGCGCCTCGGGCACCGCCCGCTCCGATGCCGATCCCTTCACGGAGAGCGAGGCGCCGTCGAGCATCACGATCATGGTCATGAACAGGAACTTCGCCGACGCTCGACTCTATGCCCTCCGGCGCGGTCAGCGGCAGAGTCTGGGCGTCGTGTCGGGGCTCACCGACTACGAGTTCACGCTGGAGTGGAACTTCAGCGAGCCTCTTCAGCTCGAGATCGACATGGTGGCGGGACCGCAGTGCAGGACCCGGGCGATCCAGGCGGATCCAGGAGATGTCTTCGAGTTCCAGATCGCGTCGGTCTTCACCGAGTCTCAGGCGTGTCGTTGATCACGACCTGATCTCGGCCCGTGTGCTCCCGACGGCGTCGGGTCCGCGGCGCGCGGCTGGGGGCCCGCTCAGTCGTACAGGAGGTACGGCGCCACCGATTCTCTGAACGCCGTCATGCCTTCGGCGGCCTCGCTCAGGATCGTGTCCACCGGAGCGCCCGCGTCCAGGGCCGTGCGCAGGCCCTCTCCTCCCCAGAGGATGTCGATGGGCAGGAGGGTCTCCTCGTACTCGTAGGGCGGCGGACGCCAGGCGAAATCCTCCGGTGCCAGGGTCCAACACGCTTCGAGGATGGCCACCGCGGCCCGGACGGGTCGAAAGCGGCGGGGATCGGTCACGTGGATCTGGGCACCGTGGCACATGCGCCCCGCGTGCTTCTGGAAGGTCGGCTCGAACGCGCACGGGCGGAGCACGGCCCCGTCTCCGAGATCCTCGCCCACGCGATGGATCAGGGCGCGGCCATCGAGCCAAGGTGCGCCGAAGAGCTCGAAGGGCTTCGTGGTGCCGCGGCCCTCGGAGAGGTTCGTCCCCTCGAGAAGGACCATCCCCGGATACACCCCACAGGAGGCGGGGGTGGGCAGGTTGGGGCTGGGCAGCACCCAGGGGAGGCCTGTGTCCTCCCACCGCATGTCTCGGGTCCATCCCTCGCAGGAGACGACCTCCAGCTCGCAGCGGATCCCTCGCCGGTCGTTCAGCCAGCGGGCGAGCTCCCCGCAGGTGAGGCCGTGCCGGAGGGGCACGGGGTGCAGCCCGACGAACGACTCGAAGCCCTCCCTCAGGACCGGGCCTTCTCGTATCCGTCCCCCGATGGGATTCGGTCGGTCCAGGACCACGAAGGGGATCCCCGCCTCGGCGCAGGCCTCCATGGCCAGTAGCATCGTCCACACGAAGGTGTAGACCCGGACGCCTACGTCCTGTAGGTCGAAGAGGAGGGCGTCGAGCCCGTCCAGCATCTCCGGGGTGGGCTTCCTCACGTCGCCGTAGAGAGAGTGCACGGGGAGCCCCGTGGCGGGGTCGGTGTAGTGTGCCGACTCGATCATGTTGTCCTGCTTCTCGCCCCGGGCGCCGTGCTGCGGACCGAAGAGCGCCTTCACGCGGAATCCGCTGCCCAGGAGCGCGTCCACGGATGGCACCAGCTCGGAGGTCACCGACGCGGGGTGGAGAATGAGCCCCAGACGGGCGTCGAGGAGCTCGTCGCCCACGCCTCCGATCAGACATTCGAGCCCGGTGCGGACCTCCACCGACCTCGCCGTCATCTGCGCTCCACCGCCACGGGTACCTTGACCTCCACGCCGTGCGCCTCGAGGACCGCCGAATAGCTCCCGCGGCCGACCACGCTCCCTCCGCTCCGCACGCGATCCAGCCCCCAGCGCACCTGGTGGAGTCCGCGGCTGACCGGGGCGTCGAGGATCGCCACGGTCGTCCCGGCCTCGTCCCGGATCTCCAGGGAGACGCTGTCTGCCTCCTCGCCGAGCCAGTAGTGGATCCAGGCGGCCCGAGGCGCCGGCCCGCGAAAGCCTCCACCACGACGGGTCGGCAGGACTCCCGGCTCTGCGTTGAACAGGTGCACGGGGCGGGCGAGCACGTCGGACGTCAGCTGCTGCAGCTGCCGGACATCGAAGGCCAGCATCCCCTGGCCGTGCGTCGCTGCGACGAGGATGTCGTCCCGGGGATGGACGACCAGATCGTGTACGAAGGTGCTGGGCATTCCGTTGGCGAGGACGTCCCAGCCCTGGCCACCGTCCAGAGAGACATACACGCCCACGTCGGTGCCGACGTACAGGATGTCGGGATTCTCCGGATCCTCCCGCAGGATGTTCACCGGTCCGAAGGGGATCCCGCCGGCGATGCTCTCCCACGTCCGGCCATGGTCCCCGGAGCGCCACACGTACGGGGCGAAATCGTCACTGCGTCGGCCGTTTTGCGTCACGTACACGGTGGCTGCGTCGTGCGCCGACGCCACCACCTCCGAAGTGAAGCGATTCGGATGCAGACCGTCGGTGATCTCCATCCACTCGTCCGCCGGGCTCCTCCTCGTCCAGACCCGTCCGTCGTCAGTGCCCGCGTACAGCAGTCCCTCGACGAGCGGGGACTCGGCCAGCGCGGTGATGGTCTGGAACTGGATATCCCCGAGCCTGTCGGGATCGTCGTAGCTCAAGTCGGGAGAGATGCGCTCCCACGTCTCGCCGGCGTCCGGAGAGCGGAAGACGTACTGCATCCCGTGGTACAGGACGTCGGGATCGTGCGGCGAGAGGATGAAGTGTGCCAGCCACTGACCCCGCAGCGGCGGAGACCCCGGCTCGGCCCGGGGCACGATGGGCTCCGTCTCGCCCTCGGAGAGATCCGTTCGCTGCAGTGAGCCGTAGAATCCGGCGGAGTAGACGATGTCCGGATTCCGCGGATCGATGGCGTGGTGGCTCCCCTCCCCTCCCGGGGCATCGTCCCAGGACACCGCGGGGATGTCGTGTCGGCCGCGACTCAGATCCACGGGCGCCGAGAAGGAGCCATGATCCTGGACGGAGCCGTAGACCCGGAAGGGGTCGCCCATGTCGTACATGACGTTGAAGAAGGTGACCGCGGGAATGTCGACGAAGAAGCGCCAGTTCTCGCCTCCGTCGTAGGACACGTAGGCACCCCCGTCGTTGGCGCTCACCAGGTAGTCCGGGTTGCTTGGATCGATCCACAGGCCGTGGTGATCGACGTGCGTGCCGTCGAGACGGCGAAAGGTGCGCCCCCCGTCCTCCGAGACGTGGAGCCGAACGCCCAGGACGTAGATCTTGTCGGCATCCGTGGGATCGACGCGGATCTGGCCGAACACCCATCCGTAGGTGCCGCCCAGCGACTCCATGTACTCGCCGTGCTCGCTGGTCTGATACCAACGAGCGCCCCCGTCGTCCGAGCGGAAGATGGTGGCCCCCCGGATCACGCCCCCCCGGGGGCGTCCGTACGCATCGGTCGCTCCTCCAGGGGCGGGTCGTGCAATCTCGTAGTTGTCGACGAAGGCGTACACGGTCTCGGGATCGGAGCGGGCGATGTCGATGCCGATCCGTCCCCGGTATCGCGCCTCCGGAAGCCCTTCGTTGATCGGCTCCCAGCTCTCACCCCCGTCCAGGCTCTTCCAGATCCCCGAGCCGTCGAAATATTCGTCCGATCCGGTGAACGCCGGCTCGTTTCGGGGGTCGTTGAACTTCGCCCGTCGACGCTGCCACGTCGCGGCGTAGAGAACGTCCGGATTCCGGGGATGCAGGACGAGGTCGATGGCTCCCGTCATCTCGTCCACGTAGAGGACCTTCCGCCACGTGCGGCCGCCGTCGGTGGTCTTGTAGACCCCACGCTCGGGATTGTCCCGATACTCGTGACCGCTGGCCGCGACCCAGACCACGTCCGGGTCGTCCGGGTGGACACGGACCCGGGCAATGGTCTGCGTCTCCGCGAGTCCCATGTGCTCCCACGAAGCACCGGCGTCCCTCGATCTGTAGAGCCCCGCTCCGGCGTGAGAGCTGCGGAAGATGTTCGCTTCCCCCGTCCCCACCCAGACGCGGGTCGGATCGGAAGGGGCGATGGCCACGTCTCCGATGGAAGCCGTCACTTGATCATCGAAGACGTTCCGCCACGTCACGCCTTCGTTGTCGGTCTTCCAGACGCCTCCCGCGGCGGTGGCCACGTACATGACGTACGTCTCGCCGCGAGGCTCCCGTACCGCGACGTCCGTCGCCCGCCCGCTGACGTTCGTCGGCCCGAGCCGTTGCCAGGGGAGGGTGGAGAACGGGGAGGCCTCCTCCATGGCCCTGTGGAGGTCGAAGCGCTCGAGCCGCTGTGTGGAGGACATCCGCTCGGCCTGTGCGGACAGCGGAGCGCCGACGGCGAGAACCACCGCCGATGCGAGAGCGAGAGACACGCCGCGAGGGCAACCGATCGGGGCGGTGGGGATCATGGACGACAGGAAGGGGATGGACGGATCGGACGAATGGGAAGAGTGGGCACGCCGCGCGCGATGGGAAAGGAGCGCTGCCGCCTACCGGGCCTGGGTCAGCTCCAGGACGCGCATCGCTCCCGTCTCGTAGTCGGGGATGACGAGCTCGTGGATCCCGGACTCGAGCTCCGCCGTGAAGGCGCTCACCTCGACGGTCTCCTCCGGCGGCAGACCACAGAAGCTGTACACGCCCGTGACGTCCGTGGTGAGCTCGACACCCTCCGTGATCTCCCGGAGGTTCCGGGCCTGACTCACATCCAGGCGTCCGCCCCCCCGAACGTCGTAGCTCCTCCACTGCACGCGCACCTGGGCGTCGGGCACGGGTCGCCCGAAGCCGTCGACGACGGATCCGACCAGGGCCACCGAGCCCTCGGGCTTCTCCACGCCACGACATGCCTCGAAGAGGACATCGCCCCTCGACGGCATGTGGTACTCCATCTGCGACACCTCGGCCGGGATCACGTCGCGCTCCACCGGCGGTGGGATGTAGCCCACCGCTTCCAGCGCCGGATCCACGAAGCGCACGTGGTAGCGGCCCTCCGTCAGCCCGGTGATGCTGAAGCTCCCCTCGGCGTCGGTGTACACCTCCTGGCTGGAGCCGATGACGCCGACGCGCACCCCCGGCAGAGGCACGCCGAGGGAATCCATGACCACCCCCTCGACACCTCCGGTGCGCACGGTCTGTCCGAGGCTCCGCCCTCCCGCCTCCCGAACGCTCCTCACCAGTCCCCCCGTCTGGTGATAGCGCGCGATGTAGGCGCGCTCCCGCCCCTCGAAGTCGGTCTGGCTCGTCATCACCGGCATCCGGATCCACCACTCGGGCACGATCCACGTCCCGTCGGGCATCCGTCGGAAGTCCACGCGCCCCCCGACCTGATCGCTCGTCCGCTCGGGCTCGAGATACTCGTAGGTGTATTCGAGCCATCGAAGCTCCGCCGTCTGCGAATCCAGCCAGAGGGTGCCCGAGATGTCCGGCACCGTCTTGTTCTCACCGGTGGGCTCGAAACGGAGTCCGATGAGGTCGGAGCTCTCGTCGCCGGATTCTTCGACCCGGAAGCAGTGGGTATCGAGGAAGGGGTCGGACAGGAGCACCGAAGCGTCGGGAGCCATGTAGACGTGGTCCCGACCGTCCTCCTGCACGAAGCCCTTCTGCACCAGATCCTCGGCCGGGTAGCTCTCGAAGGGCGTGTCCATGTACCCCTCCCGGCGCGTCCTCTCCTCATCGAGGACCACACCCGTCTCCCGGTCGATCTGCCGATCGTACTTGACGATCTCGTATCGATAACGTCCGCGCTCGTCGGTGAGCGAGGCCGCCGACAGAGCCTTCCGGGCTTCGTCCCAGACCTGTGCGACGAAGGCCCCCTCGGCACCGGGACGTACCGTGCACCGTCCCCCCTCCGCCTCGACCTCGATGCCCTCCAGCTCGATGGCGCTCGCCTCCATCCGGACCTCCTCGGTGACGGTCGCTCCCGGAGAGATGTCGAACACACCCGTCTCGGTCGTCCCCATGCCGATCATCTCGACACGCACCCTATAGCGCCCCGAAGGGATCCCCACGAAGAGCGCCCGACCCCGATCGTCGGTGAGCGTGCTCTTCACGGTCTCCTCGCCCGCGTCCTCCAGATACGCCAGGGCGCCGACCAGCGGCCCCGACGTCTCGTCATCCAGGACGCGGACCAGGACCGTCTGACCCGAGGTCGCCGCCGGCAGAAGCACGCAGAGCGTCAGCGCTCCGACGAGGATGCGGGAGGGGATCATGTGTGGAAGCGGAGCACCGGGGTCGGGGGCGGACGGTGACCGGATCAGGGGGTCGTCGTCCTTCATGGTACGGCCGGGCGAAGCGCCGGTTCCTCACGGTGGACGAGCGTGCCGGACGGCCCCGGACACGGCTGAGACCGGAGCCGGGCACGAGGGTACAGACGGGTGGCCGTGCCCCGCCTCCCGGGCCCGCCCACCGCGCCCGGTCTGCTGAGCCCGCCTACTGGGCCACGCCTTCCTCCGACAGGGCCTTGACCAGCCGATACAGGAACTCCTGTCCCTCGTAGAAGTGCTCGATGAGGATGCGCTCGTCCTGTCCGTGGGCCCGGACGTCGTCCACGTCCCCGAAGATCCCGCTGACGCCATAGACCGGGATGCCGGCGTTCCGCAGATAGAGTCCGTCGGTCGCTCCGGTCGACATCACCGGCAGGACCTTCACGCCGGGCCACATCTGGTCCGTGATCCGCTCGATGGGCTCGAGCACCTCGTCGGTGAGGGGAGAGGGAGGGCTCGGCGTCGCCGATCCCGCCGGCTGCACGTCCACGTCGAAGGGCTCGGCCAGCGCCTGAAGCGTGCGGCGCACGTCGTCGGGATCATGGGTCGGGAAGATCCGACAGTTCACGTTGGCCTCGGCGAGCTGGGGCAGGGCGTTGGACGCGTGGCCGCCGTCCAGAAGCGTGGCGACACACGTCGTCCGGAGCCGAGCGTTGTAGCCGGGCTCCACCGCGAGGATCTCCGCGGCCTCGGTGTCCGTCGGATTCTCGACGATGCGCCGCATGGCCTCTCCCATCCGGCCCCCGACGATCTCCGCCGAGCCCAGGAAGAAGGCCTCGGTCACCTCGTGGATCATGACCGGAAAGTCGTGCTCCTGAACGGCGAGGAGCGCCCGGGAGAGATCATAGATGGCGTTCTTGTCCACGGGGAGGGAGGAGTGGCCGCCGGGGTTGGTGGCCCGGAAAGTGAAATTCAGGAACTTCTTCTCGGCAGCCTGCACGTTGTTGGAGATCTTCCGGCCGTCCCGCTCCATGCCTCCCCCACCCTCGTTCAGGGCGAAGGCCGCGTCGATGAGCTCACGGTGCTCCTCGAGGAGGAACTGGACACCGTTCCGAGGGCCGCCCTCCTCGTCCGCCGTGAGGGCCATGACGATGTCGCGGTCCGGAACGAAGCCTTCGTCCCGCATCCGGATGAAGTTGGCGGTGTAGATGGCCGCCTCGTCCTTGTCGTCGGTGACGCCACGACCGTACCAGTACCCGTCCCGCTCCGTGAACGTGAAGGGATCGAGCTCGCTGCTCCAATCCTCGGGGTGGGCCTCGACGACGTCGATGTGGGCCAGCAGTAGGATGGGCTCCAGCGAGGGATCCCTACCGTGATACCGCGCCACCAGGTTCCCCTTCGTGGGAGCGTCCGCCGGCACCAGGACCTGGACGTCCTCCTCGGGGAATCCGGCGTCCAGGAGATATCGGGCCAGGGTTCGCGCCACGGCCGTGTTGTCCCCTCGCTCCGTGTCCGTGGTATTGATCTCCACGATCTCGGCGAAGATCTCTCGAGCCAGGGCTCTGTACTCCTCGGGAGACGTCGTGTCCTGTGCCGCGATGGGCACGGCTAGAAGGAGGCAGCCGGCGAGCGTGAGGCTGCCGGGGAGTCGGATCGATCTCATGATGCTCTCGTACATGGTCGTCTTGCTTGAGGTGGGAGCCAGGGGCCTCACGGGACCCATGTGGTGAGCTCGGAAGCCGCTCTGCGCTTCTTCGGCTCCGGGATCTCGGCGGGCACGCCCAGGCTGAGGGTGGCCACGATGCGCTCGTCCTCGCCCACGCCTACCGCGGCCCGGGCCCGGGGGTCGTCCATGACGCCACCGCTCTTCACATGGGTCCCGAAGCCCATGGCGGTCGCCGCGAGGCAGAGATTCTCGATGGCCATGTAGGTGGCGGCATAATCCTCCTCCCTGATCTCCGGATCGTCATCGAGGACGACGCTCACGGCCAGCATCGCGGGGAGATCACGATGGCTATCCTCCACCTTCGCGGCGACGGCGGTGGCAGCAGCGGGGTCTTCGACGCGCCTCGCCTTTCGGGCTCCCAGGGCCGCCCCATACCGGCCGCGGGCCTCAGGGCCGAGAACGTAGAAGCGCCATGGCTCGGTCATGCGATGATTGGGCGCCAGCACGGCCAGGGAAAGGAGCGTGCGAATGGCTTCCTCGGGGACCGGTCGGTCCTCGTACTTCTTGATCGAGCGACGGGACTCGATGGCGTGGATGGTATCCATGGGGTGGGAATCTGGCCCCCGGGCCGCGCCTGGCCAAGTCGCCGCCTTCCCCTTACCGTCGCCGGCGAATCGGACGGCCCGCCTCCATGGACCGGGGCGAGCGTGTCCCCATCGAACACACGGGACCTGCTCCCCCGCTCAGGAGACGCCCCATGTCCTTCCGCAGAGAGCTGGGCCGCTTCGACACCGCGATGGTCGTCGTCGGCGGCATCATCGGGGCCGGTATCTTCATCAACCCGTACATCGTCGCACAGCGTCTCGACTCTCCGCTCCTGGTCATGGCGGCCTGGCTCGCGGGAGGGGCGATCGCCCTCGCCGGGGCGCTCACCTTCGCCGAGCTCGGCGCCCTCTTCCCCAGAGTCGGAGGCCAGTACGCCTACCTCAGGGAGGCGTATCACCCATTGGTCGGCTTCCTGTACGGCTGGGGACTCCTCCTCATGATCGAGTGCGGGGCCATCGCCGCGGTCGGCATCACCTTCGCCGAATACACGCTCCGCCTCGTCGGCCGGCCCGAGGCCGACGCGCGTGTCCTGACCGTGTTGGCCATCGTGGTGGTCGCCGCAGTCAACTACGTGGGCGTCAAGCCCGGCAGCCGCGTGCTCAACGCCTTCGTCGTCCTCAAGCTCATCCCCCTGGCCCTCCTCATCGTCGCGGGGCTCCTCGTACCGGTGGAGACCGCCGTCGCCCCCACGCCCGAGCTCGTAGCGCCCACGCCCGGCGGATCGATGGCCCCGGGCGCGGCGGGCGGCGGGATGACGCCCTCCTTCCTCTTCGCTTTCGGAGCCGCCCTCATCCCGGTCATGTTCTCCTACGGGGGCTGGCAGAACGCGAACTACGTCGCCGAGGAGATGAAGAACCCGGTGCGGGACCTCCCCGTGGGCCTCATGGTCGGAACCGGCGTCGTCGTCCTCGTCTACGGACTCGTGAATCTGGTGTACCTGCGTACCCTGGGGCACGGAGGCCTGTCTTCCACCCTCACACCCGCCTCCGACGCCGCCGGTGTCCTCGTCGGCGGCGTCGGCGAATTCCTCATCACCCTCGGGATCGCCGTCTCCACGTTCGGCTTCCTCAACCTGACCATGTTGGCCCCCACCCGCGTCTACTACGCCATGGCGAGGGACGGACTCTTTCCCGACCGCGTGGCCCGACTCCACCCCCGTTTCGATACGCCGTCCACGGCCATCGTCATCCAGACCGCCTGGGCCATCGTCCTCGTCCTGACGGGCACCTACGCCCAGCTGGTGGACTACGTCGTGTCGGTGGACTGGATCTTCTTCGGAGCCGCCGGAGCCACGATCTTCGTGTTCCGGAAGACGATCCCCCTCGAGGAGCGCCCGGAGGGGGTGTTCCGGGCGCCTCTGTTTCCCGTGCTCCCCGCCCTGTTCGTCGGCGTCTCCGTACTCATCGTCGGCAGCGTCCTCTGGACGAATCCCGTGCGCTCCGGCCTGGGCTTCGCCCTCCTCGCCGCTGGGGTGCCGGCCTATCTGTACTGGAGCGGACGGCAGACGGGCGACGGGCCTCGCCGCGGGGAGGGCCGTCCATGAGCGACAGCGTCCGGCCCCCTTCGTGGGCTCCGTACATGACGTGGGCCAAGCACCATCCGAAGGCGCGCCTGGATCTGACCGGGTCGAACCTCCTCCCCTGTACGATGGACGAGCTCCCCGGCGCCCGTGACGCGCTCCGCCTCTATGGAAGGAACGACGACGGCTGGCCGCCCCTCCGCGACGCCATCGCACGTCGCTTCGGCGTGGACGCGGTCCACGTCGCCACGGCCCCCGGCGCCTCCGGCGCCAACTTCCTCGCCCTTTCGGCGCTCATCCGGCCAGGGGACACCGTCCTGGTGGAGTGGCCCGGCTACGACCCCCACGAAGGCGCGGCTCGTTTCCTGGGCGCCCGTGTCCGCAGGTTCGACCGGGGCTGGGACCGGGGTTTCGCCCTCGAGGCGGACGCCGTGGCCGCCGCCCTGACCGACGATGTCCGTGTAGTGATGCTCACCAACCTCCACAACCCTTCGGGCGTCCGGTCCTCGCGGAGCGCGTTGGAGGCGGTGGGCTCCCTCGCCCGATCGGTGGGGGCGAAGGTCATCGTGGACGAAGTCTACCTGGACGCCGTGCCCGACCCGGACACCGCTCCCGCCGCCACCCTCGACGACGTCTTCGTCTCCACGAACAGTCTCACCAAGTCCTACGGTCTGTCGGGTCTGCGGGTCGGGTGGATCCTCGCCGATCCCGAGACGGTGGAGCGGGCGAACCGCGTCCGCGACGTCGTGGACGCCGTGGGATCCTTTCCAAGCGAGGTCCTCGGGGTCCTTGCCTTCGAGCACCTCGGCGAGCTCCTCGCCCGGGCCCGCGGAATCCTGGAGCCGGGGATGGCCCTCTTCCGGGACTTCGTCGCCTCCCGGCCGGAGCTCGCCTGGGTGGAGCCCCCGGGCGGTGCCGTCGCATTCCCCCGGCTGTCGCACTCATCCGATGCCCGCGCGTTCGTGGGGCACGCCGCCCGGTCCTTCCAGGTGGGCGTGACCCCCGGCCACCTCTTCGGAGCGCCCGCCCATTTCCGGGTCGCCGTCGCGGGCGCGCGCGACGTCCTGGAAGAGGGCCTCGCCGCGCTGGGCGACGCCCTCAGCCAGTGGAGTCCGTCGGCCCCACCTTCTCCCTGAGCCGCCCGCCATACACCGTGGCCGGCACGATGAGCCCGAGGAAGATCACGTGATACCAGACCGGGAAGAGGTCCCAGTAGCTCACCTGGGCCACCACACCCAGCGTGAGCTGAAGTCCGGCGAGCGCCCATACCGCGCCCATGAAGTCTCCCCCCTTGACCGCCGCCGTCGTATATCCGGCCAGCACGGACAAGGCGACGCTGTACAGGATAAGGAAGAGGAGAAGGGGGGAGGCGTCCAGCGGCGAGCCCGGAACGATGGTCTCCGGAAACAGCGACGGAAGGACCGCGTTCATCCCGAGCCAGAGCGCTGCCCAGACCGCGGCTCCGGCTGCCACAGCTCCAATGTCTCGACTCATGCCGTGTCCTCCCTCCGAGTGCCAGGTCCTACGGGATCAGGCAACCTACGGGGACGCGGCTTCCGACGCCTCCTCCTCGACGGGGAGCGGGATCCGCCTACCAGCGCTCGAGGCGGTCCTGAGCCGTGAAGTAGAGCACACGCTCCTTCACCGGCTCCCCGGTGAGCCGCTGCCAAGCCTGCGCGTAGAGCTCGACCTGGTGCCTGTAGGCTCTCTCCCGTGCGGGAAAGTCGGGATCCGTGCCGACGTCGGTCTTGTAGTCGGCGATGACCCAACCGTCCTCCTCGAGGAAGGCGAGATCGATGATCCCTTCCAGCACCGTGCGCTCCGCGAGACCTCGGTCCTCGCCGGGTTCTTCTCCCCGGTCTTCCCCGACCTCCGTCCCCGCGATCTCCTCGGAGACCCCGGGGGGCCGTCCGCGTTCTCCCGTCCGTCCACCCGGTTGCCCGCTCTGGAGCTCCGGCACCGAAGCGAAGAGATCGAGCTGGCGACGCACCGGCTCCTCCGGTACCGGCTCCGGCGTCGGCTCATCATCGGCCGCGGGCGGCGTCTCGATCCCGGACAAGGAGAAGGGGATCTCCGCCAGGACCCGATCCGCCTCACGCGCCCGATCCCAGAGCTTCGACGCGCGCACGCTCCGCACCAGGGCCAGGAGCTCCCCCAGCTCGGTGGGCTCGCCGTGATCGTCGACGGGTCTCTGATGCTCGATGAGGAGGTTCCGGCACGCCGCGCGAAGCGTTTCCTCCTGGGATTCGGAGGAGGCGAGGGCCAGCGCTCCGTGGACTGCGCTCCCCCAGGAGAACCCCCGGAACGCGTCTGGTCCCGAATCCGACGTCGACGGCGCCTCCCCCGCCTCTCGGACCGGGCCGAGCCCTCGCTTCGAGAGCTCGGTCACGGTGAGGGGACGGTAGCCTGCACGACCACTCTCCGCGAGACGCATCTCCGCCTCGCCCATCGCGGACTCGACGGCATCCGGGGTCGGCGCGGCGCGGGCCCTCGGCAGCGGATCGTCTACGGGCATCTCCAGGGGCTCGGCCTCCTCGTCGAGCCAGGGATCCAGGGGCTCCCACGACGAGCTCCCCCTCCCGTCCGGCCACCGGGCGACGACCAGCTCCTCCCGTGCCCTCGTCACCGCCACGTAGAGCAGGCGGACCGCTTCGGCCTCCTCGAAGCAGCGTTCCGCGGCTTCCAGCGCGGTCCACCCCATGGGTCGTGCGAGATCCTCGTCCGGTCCCCACCCCGACGAGGGCTCGGTCACACGCAGGAAGCCCCGGGCGCTTCCGTCGGCGGCCCTGGCTACGTGAACGTCCGGTCGGAAGGACCGCCGGTTCGTGGGATCCGCGAGGACCACGACGGTTCCCTCCAGCCCCTTGGCCTGGTGGAGGTTCATGAGCCGGACGGCATCGGGACGACCCGGCTCGAGCGGAGCTTCGGCTTCAGCGAGCTCCAGGGCAGCCGCGAGCGCCTCCCGGGCTCCCGGCAGGGAGGCGTCGCCTCCCAACGCCGCCGCGCCGACGGCATCGAGGGCGTAGAGAAGCGCTCCCGCCCGGATGGAACCCAGCTCGCCGGCCGCGGCGAGAGGGAGCAGTCCGAGCTCGGACGAGAGTCGTCCGATGAAGACGTCGGCCGCCTCCGTCGTGGAGCGGCGCCACCACCCGTGGAGCGTCCGCATGGCGTCCAGGACGTCGGGATCGCCCCGGGTGCCGGGGATCATCGCGTCCAGCGATCCGCCCTGAAGCCGATGGGCGACGAGGCGCTCGTAGTCCAGACCGAAGAAGAGTCCGACCAGGGCCGACAGGACCTTCACCGCGTTCGACGGGTCGATCATGGCCTCCAGCAGGACCTGGAGCTCGAGGATCTCCTCTTCCACCCCCACGCCCGCCCCGGTCACCTGAACGGGGAGGCCATAAGCCTCCAGAGCGCGCGCGTAGATGGCCAGCCTCCCCCTGTCGCGGGTGAGGATCAGGAAGTCCGAGGCCTGACGCTCTCCGGCGTCGATGCGCCGGCGGATCCAACTCGCGATGCGGGCGCCGTCGTCCGAGGCCGCGTCCTCCTTGCGGCCCCGCGGCGGATCCAGCTCGTAGGTGAAGACACCTTCCGCCGGAACTGGAGCGGCGGGAGGCCGCGTGTCCAGCCGTTCGAAGGCCGCCTGCTCCGCCGTCGCCTCCTCCGGGAAGAACGCCTCATCGCGGAAGAGGCCGTTCACCAGATCGCCGATGGGCGGGCGAGACCGGAAGTTGGCGGAGAGGGACACCACGTCCCCGAAGTCCTCGAAACGTCGTCGCACGAGACCATAGAGCTGGATGTCGGCCCTCCGGAACCGGTAGATGCTCTGCTTCGGATCGCCGACCACGAAGAGGGCACCGGGGCGAGGAACCGCCGTGCGCCAATCCGCCTCGCCATCCGGCTCCGAAGCCAGGAGGAGCATGATCTCCGCCTGGAGGGGATCGGTGTCCTGGAACTCGTCCACCAGGAGCCGGCGATACCGGCGTCCGAGCTGGCGTCGGACCGCGGGATTGTCCCGGAGGAGCCGTGACGCCAGCACCAGGAGATCCTGGAAATCCAGCTTCCCGATACGCTTCCGGTGCTCGAAGAAGGCCTCGGCCGCCGCTCTGGCCAAGCGCACCACGAGGCCGTACCGGTAGGCGTACCATCGATCCACGATACGCTGCGCCGGCGTATCCCCGTGACCGAAGGCGTTGGCCGCCTCCCGCAGGGAGCGGGCCAGGTCCCGGTCGCGCCAACGCTTCAGGGTGGTCCGATGGCCACCCGACGTCGCCGGTTTGCAGAGGAGAGCGATGGCTCCGAAGAGATCCGCAGGCTCGCTCCATCCAGTGACCTCGCGCTCGAAGTGGAGCCGCCGGATCTTCCGCTGGAAGGAGTCCCAGCCGTCCTCGGGGGGAACCTCGTCCATGAGCTCCCAGCCACGGTCGACGATTCCCTCCAGCTGCTCCCTCACCGGCTGCACCTCGGCCACGCTGGGTGCCTCGGCGCTCTCCACCGGGAACGCGACATCCGGGTTCTCCACCAGGCGCTCGAACAAGCCGTGGAGCGCGACGGGCCGGAGGCCCGCGCGAGCCAGCTCCTCCAGACGCGGGTCGCTCTCCCGCGCGAGGCGCTCCAGATAGGAGACCCAGAAGCGTCGACGCAGACCCAGGCGCTCTTCCACGGGCAGCTCCTGGAAGCCCGGATCCAGCCCGATCTCCAGGGGGCGCTCCCTCAAGAGCCGCGCGCAGAAGGCGTGGATGGTGCCTACGAAGGCCCGGTCGACGTCCTGCAGCGCCCCGGCCAGACGTTCGACGGCGTCCGCGCCTTCCGCGCCCCCCTCACGAAGCCTCCGAAGCTCCCCCTCCAGCGCCACCTGGAAGCGCTCTCGTAGCTCGGCCGCGGCCTTCCTCGTGAAGG
>JAWVZK010000005.1:0-45810 GCA_033722275.1 Longimicrobiales bacterium
ATGCGCACGGAGACCTCGGGACCCGAGGTCTCTCGTGTGTGGAGGTCCGCGGGTGTGGAGGTGCGCCGTCGTCTCTCGCGCAGAGGCGGCCTCCGGTCTTTGGACGCCGGATGCGACCGAGATGGACTCGGTCGCATCCGGCGCCCAAAGGCGGAATCGCGTGATCAGCCGCCGGGCGTATACCCGCCGGTCGGCGTCGTGCTGAGCGTCGTGGCGATCGAATCGAACACGTTGCCGATCGCGTTCCTGAAAATCAGGAGGACCGCAATCAGTCCGATCGAGACCAGCGCAATGATCAGCGCGTACTCGGTGAGCCCCTGGCCCGACTCATCGGTCCAGAAGCGTGTGAAGGTAGGAAGCATGCTTGGCTCCTTCAGCCCATTTCGGTGGGCCGCTAGGGGGGGAATTGGTGGCGACGGTCTTGCCCGACTTCACCATGAAGCACGAGCATCGCCATGAGCAGGAGGCACAGGTCCATCCAGTTACACTCCCGCCGGCAGCGACACGTCGCCGACTTCACTTCGGCTCGCACCACTCGCAACCCGTGTGCCGAAGGGGTGCAGCGCGCCGCAAGACGTTGTAGAGCAAGGAGATAAGCGTCTTTGAGTCCGTTTCTTGCGTAGAGAAAGGCGACCGGACATTGACACATTAGTTTCCTTCACTCGGCAATGATTGCCGCCCCCGGGCCGAAATTTCGCTCGATCCGAAGCGCCTCGGAGCACCCGGGGCCGACCACGCGTAGCGTGGGTGCCCCGCCGCCACCCGGTCCGTCCCGAAGCGCGCCGCCGGGGACGGGCGTGGCCCGAGCGAGACGACGTCTCGTTGGGCCGCGACGTGGATGCGGAGGCCTCCTCCATGCCGCCGGGCTTGCGTCAGCCCCGGGTCCCACGCAGGAATGGGGGGTCCCGAGCCCCCAGCGTCCGAGCCGATCCTGACCATCGACCCACCGGAAGAAGGTTCCGGGAGATCCCCTGGGGATCCTCCCGAGGCGCTGCGACGGTCCCAGGACGCTCATCGGCCGCGACGGAGGGTGTATGCCCCGATGGATCGGGGACGTCGCGACGGCGACGCCTTCGATCGGGCGATGCGCTTCCGCCTCTTGGCGTGGTCGATGGTGGGCGCCCTCCTCGGGCTTCTCGCCGGGGTCCTGATGTGGACCGGTGGAGGCAGCCCGTGGCTCATCCCTCCCCTGACGCTCCTCTCCTGGGGCGTGGCGTACTTCGGTCCCCTTCTCGTGCTCCGCGGCGCGGCCAGGATGGCGTCGACGCTGTACGTGCCCTCCGGCCGCTCCACGCCCCGGAAGAGGGAGTTCTCGCAGGCCGAGGCCCATGTCGCCCGGGGCGAGCATCGGGCGGCCATCGAGGTCTTCGAAGAGGCGATCGCCGACGATCCCGACGATCCCCGGCCCTATCTCCGCGTCGCCCGGCTCCACCGGGACCGGCTCGACGCTCCGGAAGCCGCCGCCCGCTGGTTCAAGCGGGCGCTGGGGGAATCCAGGATGAGCCGGGCCATGAGGCTCCTGGTGCTCAAGGAGTGCGTCGAGCTGTACGAGGTACGGCTCCGTGCTCCCCGGAGGGCCGCGCCGCTCCTGGCGAGGATCGCGCACGAGGCCCGGGGCAGCGCGGAAGGAGAGTGGGCGGCGGCCAGGCTCGCCGAGATCAAGGAGGGGATGGCCGCCGAAGAGGACCGTCGGTGACGGACGTCCGCACCGCGGCGGTGGAGCCGGCGGGATTCGTACGCTTCTACCTGCCGCTGGTCGCCACCAGCTATCTCCTCACCGCGACGAATCCCATTCTGGCCGCGGCGCTGGCGCGCACCTCCGATCCGGCCACGGCGTTGGCGGGCTATGGCGTGGCCTTCGCGTTGATCGGTATGGTCTACGCCCCGCTCCTGGTCGTCCAGCAGGTGGCGGCACAGCGGTTGCTCCGGGTCGGCGATCTGGCGCCGGTACGACGCTTCAGCATCGTCGTGGCACTCCTCCTCACCGGCGTGGCCGCCCTGGTGGCGTTCACGCCGGTCGGGGTCTTCGTCTTCCGGAGTCTCGTGGGGGTGCAGGACGCGATCCTGGACGAAGCGCTTTCCGCGATGACCGGCCTGTGGCCCGTTCCGGCTCTCACCGCCGTACGGGCGCTTCATCAGGGGCGGCTCGTCGCGGGGCATCGTACCAAGCCCATCGCCGTCGCGACCGGCGCGCGCACGGGCGTTCTGACCGTGGTCGCCTTCGCCCTGACCACGACGCCCGCGGGCGCCTGGCTGGGGGCCATGGCCTTCACCACCGGATTGGCGGCCGAGGCCCCCGTGGTCACCTTCGCTCCCGCCCCGACTCCGCAGGTGCCGGAGCTCACCGAGCTGGAAGCCGAGGGGGAGGACCGGCTCCTCTCCTTCTCCACCCCGCTCATGCTCAACGTCGTCCTCTGGTGGACGACCCCGCTCATCATCAACTCCGTCCTTGCGCGGACGCCCGAGCCCGACTGCTCCATCGCCGCCTTCACGGTGGTGGAAGCGGTGGCCTGGTTTCTGAGTGCGCCGGTGGGTCAGCTCCAGCATGCGTCCCTGGCCCTGGTGGACTCCCGGGCGCGGCACCGGAGGGTCCGGCGCTACGCCGCCATCCTGGCCATGGTCGTCACCGGCATCCTCGGTGTCCTGGCGGTTCCCGAGGTCCGCGAATGGATACTCTGGACCGGTTTCCGCCTCGATCCCTCGCTCCTCGAGCCGGCGGGGCTGGCCTTCCCCGTGGCCGCCCTCTACCCCCTCCTGTACGGGCATCGCCAGTACTATCAGGGGCTCTTCGTGCGCGCGGGCTGCACGCTGCTGGTGGGTCGAGGCGCCGTCCTTCGGGTGGTGGTCGTCCTGGCCGCCTCCCCCATCCTCCTGGGGCCCATGGGGGACAATGGCGCTCGTCTCGGGGTCACGCTGGCCGTCGTCGGCCTGGTGGCCGAGTCGGTGTTCCTCGAGGTCATGTCCCGACTCCGCGCACTGGATCTCCTGGATAAGGCGCCGACGGCCTCGCTCCAGGAGGCGTAATCCTACTCGGTCCCCTGGGAGGTGCGTCGCATGAGCCACTGGTCGACGCGCACGTCCAGCCGGTGGTTGACCCGGACGCCGGCGGTGCCGTAGGGGCGGATCCGGCTGGCGGACTGCACGTGGACCACATCGCCGTTCACGACGAAGTGCGTCTCTCCTTCGAAGACGTCGATGCTCAGGACGTTGATCGGCTCGTCGCCCTCGGCGCGAACCGTGTGGACGGACGGATGGGGCTCCCAGTCCACCAGCGTCTCCGTGATGGCTCCGATCCGTCGCTTCACGAGGAAGTCTCCGGTGGGCCGTACCAGGAGATAGGTATACTCCAGCTCGGGGCCGTCCAGGTCGATGCCTCCCACGAAGATGCCGTACGCCTCCCTGTATCCGACTGGAGCTCCGAACTGCCGGAACGTCGCCTGCACCTGCATGTTGCCGGAGGAGATCGTGTCGCCAGGCCGCCAGACGATTCCGGCCGGACCGGTCTGGACCCGGATCCCGTCGTCGTCCTCCACGACCTCGAAGGCGGAGGGATCGCTGGACTCGCTGTCCAGTCGGATCTGATAGCTCGGTCGAGTCTCCGGACCGCTCTGTCCCGAGGCCTCGGGAGGGACGTCGGAGGCACACCCCGTCGTCATCAGTCCGATGAACAGCGCGCCCCCGAAGAGGGTCGTCTTCGTCGTCATCCCGTCCCCCCGCCTCGAAATCGCAGACCGTGTCGCCGCGCGATCAGCCGGCCCGGCGGCGCTTGTTCCGCATGAAGTCCATCATGATGTATTGACCGAGCGTCATCGTGCTCGTGAAGTATGCCTTCCCCCGAGCGATCTCCGACACCTTCTGGACGAATTGGACCAGGTAGGGGTCCTGGGCCAGCATGAAGGTGTTGATGAGGATCCCCGACTTGCGGCACGCCGAGACCTCCTGGAAGGTGCGCTTGAGGATCGTCGGGTCCAACCCCCCCGAGTTCGTGTAGACGCGTCCGTCCGGCATGGTGACGGCACTGGGCTTCCCATCGGTGATCATGATGATCTGCCGCATGTCCTTCTTCTGCGACCTGAGGATGCGGCGGGCGATCTCGATGCCCTCTCCGGTGTTGGTGTGGAAGGGCCCCACCTGCGCCTTGGCGAGCTGGGAAAGCGGGATCTCCTCGGCTCGATCGCCGAAGGTCACCACCCGCAGCGTGTCGCCCGGGAACTGGGTCCGGATCATGTGGGAGAGGGCCAGCGCCACCCTCTTGGCCGGAGCGAAGCGATCCTCACCGTACAGGACCATGGAGTGGCTGATGTCCAGGAGCAGGACCGTCGCGCACGACGACCGGTACTCGGACTGGTTCACCATGAGGTCTCCGTAGTCCAGGTCCAACGGGACCTTGAGCCCCTCCCGCTCGATGGCGTTCTTGAGCGTCGCCGGGATGTCCAGGTTCATGGTGTCCCCGAACTCGTAGGGCTTGGACGCCGCCTCGGCCTCCACGCCCGTGGAGAGGTGAGGAGTGTCGTGGGATCCGGCGCTGGATTTGCCCAGAGCGGAGAGGAGCCCCCTGAGGGCCCGGTGGCCCAGGAAGTCCATGCCCTTCTGGGTGAGGGAGAACTGGACCTGCTGGGCCGCCTCCTTGGCTTCGTCGATCTTGCCTTGACCGGTGACGTCGTAGGTGGCGCCCGGGATCTGGGGATTGCCCGTCTCGAGATTGATGTAGCCTTCTTCGACCATCCTCTGGACGAGATCGTCGAGGAGCTCCGCGATGCGCTGCTGGATCTCCTCGTTGCCTTCACCTTCGCCACGGAGCTCCTCGATCATCTCCGGCGTGAGCTGCCCGCTGTCGAGGAGAGCCTTCAGGAGGGCGTTCTTCAGGGCGTCGGTGGAGCTGGTGTCTTCGTCTCCCGACCATCCCCAGTACGGATGATAATGCGGACCGCCCGCGAACCCTCCGTCCATGAGGAAGTCGGTGAGATGCTCGAGGAGCCCTTCGAGATTGAGGGCGTCGAGCCAGCGGCCCCTGTACTTGGAGTAGGTGGTGAAGCGCATGTCCATCCCGCTGGAGGAGTGTCCCGGCACCAGACTAGCTAATGGGGTACTGTGCCGCCATGAAGACCGAAGCACTCGGCGTCGAAGAGATCGCCCGCCTCCGCTCCGCGCTCCTGGCGCACTACGACCGTCATGGTCGTGACCTGCCGTGGAGGCGGGATCACGACCCGTACCGCGTCCTGGTCTCGGAGGTCATGCTTCAGCAGACACGGGTCGAGACGGTCCTGGGGTACTACGAGCCCTGGCTCGAGCGGTTCCCCACGGTGGCGGCCCTGGCCGCCGCCGACGAGGAGGAAGTGTTGAAGGCCTGGGAAGGGCTCGGATACTACCGACGCGCACGGAATCTCCACCGGGCGGCCCGGGTCGTCCGTGAGCGCGGGGAAATGCCCACGACGTTCCGAGGGCTGCGGGAGCTCCCGGGCGTGGGGGAGTACACCGCCGGTGCCGTCGCCAGCATCGCCTTCGGACGGCTCGTCCCGGCGGTGGACGGAAACGTCCGGCGAGTGTTGGCTCGCCTCTTCGACGTGGCCGACCCGAAGTCCGCCTGGCTCCGCGACACGGCGGACCGGCTGGTCGATCCGGAGCGGCCCGGCGATTGGAATCAGGCCCTCATGGAGCTGGGTGCTACCGTATGCTCGCCGCGGAGCCCGGCCTGTCCAGCCTGTCCGCTGGGCGCGTGGTGCGCCGCGAGGGAAGCGGGAACCCAGCTCGAGCGGCCCGCGCCCACACAGAGACGCTCGGCCCCTGCGGCGCGGTTCGCGCTGGCTGTGCTCCAACGCGGTGGGCGGGTCCTGGTGGAGAAGCGTCCTCGCGAGGGACTTCTCGGTGGCCTGTGGGCCCTCCCGGAAGCGAGGCTCGAGCGGGCGACGGAGGACGAGAGCGCCGTCCCCGCCGAGCCGGAAGCGGCGGCTCGAGGAATCGCCGCCGCCCTGGGCATCGAGGTCCGGGAGGAGTGGGTCCGTCTGAAGCCCGTGCGCCATCGGTTCACCCATCTGGACGCCACCTATCTTCCCGTGGTGCTCACCGCCTGCGGGGCGGCGCCGGATGGACCGCAGGAGTCCGGTCCGTCCGGAGGGCGCGGATCTCCGAACGCTGGACCCGGGCGCGCACTCCGCTGGATCGATCCCGTGAATGATCATTCCACCGCGCTCCCCGCGGCTCAGCGAACGGTGCTGGACCGCTGGATGGAGTGGCGAGCAGAGGAGGAGGGGGAATGAAGATCGCCGACATGACCTGGATGCAGGTGGAGGAATATCTGGAACGCGACGACCGCTGCGTCCTCCCCCTGGGGAGCATCGAGCAGCACGCCTATGTCAGTCTGGCCACCGACTCGATCCTGGCGGAGCGCGTGGCCCTGGAGGCCGCCGAACCCCTGCGGATCCCCGTGTTTCCTGTCCAGAGCTATGGCGTCTCGCCCTACTTCATGGCGTATCCCGGCACGGTGACCCTCTCCGCGGCGACGTACGAGCGGGTCGTGGAGGAGATCCTGGCGAGCGTGGGGCGGCACGGCTTTCGACGGATCGTCGTGGTGAACGGGCACGGAGGAAACAGCCCGGCACGAAGGGTTGCCGAGGCGTGGGCGGACGGGGTGTCGGGGGTGGAGCTTCGCTGGCACGACTGGTGGCGGGCGCCCCGCGTGCGCGCGGCGGTGGAAGCCATCGATCCCGACGCGTCCCATGCCTCCTGGATGGAGACCTTCCCCTGGACCCGGGTGGAAGGCGTCGAGCCGCCGGACGACCACAAGGTCCCCGTGACGCTGACGGACCGCGCCGAGCTCTCCCCGAGCCGCTTCCGGGAACGGTTGGAGGACGGGTCCTTCGGAGGGGACTACACGCGGAGCGACGAGGAGACGGCCGGGCTGTGGGAGGTAGCCGTCCAGGAGGTGCGCCAGCGCCTCACGGAGGGGTGGTCGTGAACGTCCGCTTCGACGGCCGCACGGTCCTGGTGACCGGTGCGGCCCACGGCTTCGGACGGGCCATCGCCGGCGCCTTCGGCGCCCGGGGCGCCGATGTCTTCGTCTGCGACGTCGTCTCGGGAGAGTTGGAGGAGACGCTGGGCATCGTCGGAGATCGGGGTCACGGGGCCGTGGTCGACGTCACCGACCGGCAGGCGGTCCGGGACTGGGTACAGGGGACGCTGGCCCGGACCGGGCGCATCGACGTCCTGGTGAACAACGCCGGGGGCGTTCTCGGACAGGTGGGACGGCCCCTGGAGGTGGTCGAGGAGGAGGAGTGGCGCTCCATCGTCGCCGTGAATCAGACCGCCGCTTTCTGGACGGCCCAGGCCGTGGCTCCCGCCATGAAGAAGGCCGGCGCCGGGCGCATCGTCAACATCTCCAGCGGCGCTGGCCTGGGCGTGAGCAAGACGGGGATCCAGGCCTATGCATCGGCGAAGGCCGGCCAGATCGGCCTCACCCGCCAACTGGCCCACGAGCTGGGACCCTTCGGCATCACGGTGAACAACGTGGCGCCGGGCTTCGTCCTGTCGAATCCCACCACCCGGCGGCAGTGGGAGGCATACGGGCTCGAAGGACGGGAGCGCCTCATCGAGGGGATCGCCCTCCGACGCCTCGGCACCCCCGCCGACATCGCCCATGCCGTCCTCTTCCTGGCCTCCGACCAGGCAGGCTGGATCACCGGCGTGGTCCTCCCCGTGGACGGAGGGAAATAGGGGGCCGGTCCTCAGTCCTCCTCGGTGAGGTCGGGCCACGTCGACTTCTTCAGGGTCCGGAAGACCAGAGAGGTTTCCACCCGGGCCACCTCCGGGAGGCTCGTGATGGCGTCGAGGGTGAAGTCCCGGAGGTGCTCCATGTCCTGCGCCACGGCGTGTGCCACGTAATCGTCGCGACCCGTCGTGTGATAGAGCGCCACCACCTGCGGGAGCTCCATGGCCCGCTCCTCGAATCGTGTCACGGCGGATCGCGTGTGGCGCTCCAGCTGCACGGCCACCAGCGCCTGGACGCCGATGCCGAAGGCGCCCGGATCGACGTCGGCGTGGGCTCCCCGCACGACGTCTCGCTCGGTGAGACGGCGGACGCGCTCCAGACAGGCCGACTGGGAGAGCCCCACTTCGGCCGCCAGGTCCTTGTTCGTCACCCGAGCATCCTTCGCCAGGAGGCTCAAGATCTCGCGATCGATTCGGTCAAGGTCGGTTGGGGCAGCCATGAGCCGAATATAATACGTTATGATGGATTGATGTCAGAATATTCGTCATATTTAGGGCATGGATATCGATACGAGAGCCGTACATGCCGGCCGCAACGGGTCCCGGCGCCCGGCGTGGGACGGGTCGAGCGACAGCGCCGAAGAACGTGAGGGCATCGAGGCCGGCATCCCCCACGTGCCGGCCATCGACCTCTCCACCACCTACGGATTCCGGACCTCCGCGGCCGCGGCGCGCTCCATGGACACGCTCCTCGAGGGTGACTTCCGGGCACCCAACCCGATCTATGCACGGCTCCACAATCCGACGGTCGCCGGCTTCGAGGGGGCGTTGGCCGAGCTCGAGGGCGCCGAGTCCTCGGTGGCGTTCGCCACCGGGATGGCGGCGATCTCCGCCACGATCATGGCGGCCTCCATGCCCGACGAGGGCATTCGGCGTCCGCACGTGGTCGCGGTCCGGCCGCTGTACGGTGGGACCGACCATCTGCTGACGTCGGGAATGTTGGGGACCTCGGTCGCCTGGGCCTCCGCCGACGAAGTCGCCGACGCCTTCCGGCCGGATACCGGGCTCGTGCTCCTGGAGACCCCGGCGAACCCCACCCTGGCGATGGTGGACATCCGCGACGTCGTCCGGCAGTCTCGCGAGGCCGCGCGCCGGATCGGCCACGCCGTTCCCGTGGTCGTGGACTCCACGTTCGCGACCCCGGTGCTGCAGACGCCCATCGCGCTCGGTGCGGACCTGGTGATTCACAGCGCCACCAAGTTCCTCGGCGGCCACGGCGACGTGATGGGAGGGGTGGTGGCTGGGTCGGCCTTCTGGGCCCATCGGCTGCGTCAGATCCGCATGGTCACGGGGGCCATCCTACACCCCTTGGCCGGGTATCTCCTCCATCGGGGACTTCAGACCCTCGCCATGCGGGTGCGATCCCAGCAGGAGACGGCCCAGGAGCTGGCCGAGCGCCTCCGTACGCATCCCGCCGTGGCCACGGTCCACTACCCGGGCCTCTCCGGCGATGCCCGTGAGCGTCGACTGCTCGCCACGCAACAGAAGGGGCCGGGATCGGTGCTGGCTTTCCGCGTCCGCGGTGGGCCGGAGGCGGCCGCCCGCGTGGTGGAATCGGTGGGACTCATCACCCCGGCGGTGTCGCTGGGCTCGGTGGATACGCTGATCCAGGCGCCTGCCCAGCTCACGCACAGAGTGGTGGACGCAGCCGACCGACACGCTGCCGGTGTCCCCGACGACCTGCTCCGGCTCTCGGTGGGCCTGGAAGCGGTGGACGATCTCTGGGCGGATCTGGACGGGGCTCTCACCGCTGGAAGGCGCTCCGCCGCCTGAACACCGAGGCGAGGATAGAACTCGTATTCTAGTTCCTGTTTCGTCCTTGGGCGGCGGGCCCGTTGTGACTACGCAAAAGGGTCCACGCCGGCGAGGGCCCCCGGTGGCGGCGGGGCCTCCACCAGGGCCGGCGTTCATCCGGCCATCGGGTCCAAGCCCTGAGGGCCTTTGCCCTGAGCCGGTCCCTGGTGCGGTGCCCGTGCGTAGCCCGCCGTCGTCCGGCTGATCCTCCGCTGAGCCACCAGGGCTTCCAGGACCAGCTCGCACGCCGCCGCGCGATGACCGTCGTGGGCGCTCGCCGGCGCGAGGCCCACGTTCTCCACCAGCGGGAGGAGGCCCGGGACGGTACGAAAGCCCTTCACGCATGCCGAGGCCGAGGAATCCTGAGCTACCTGGAGCGCTCCCCCACCCTCGAAGTAGTCGACGATGTCCGTGACGTCGGCGCCGGCCGCGTGAAGGTCGAAGGTCTGGGAGCAGCTGTGCTGGATGAGCTCGCGGGCGATTCGGTCGGCTCCGTGGAGCTCGCCCTCGTACTCCAGCTCCATCTTTCCGGTGATGGCCGGGAGGGCGGCGTAGACGTCCCCGATCCGGGGCACCGCCACCTCCTCTCCGTGCCGGAGGGACCTCCGCTCCGCGTTCGAGACGACGGTCTCCGTCACGGTGATGGGCATGCGCTGGCTGACGCCGCTGCGCTGGTCGATCCGCTTGTCGTCGCGGGCGATGAACGCGATGCGCTCCACCACCTCCTCCAGGAACGGGGGGATCTCGACCTCGGTCCCCTCTCGGCGCGTCCAGGCCTCCTGCCTGGTGATGCCGACCCCGATCTCCACCTCCGACGGGTAATGGGTCCGGATCTCGGCACCGATCCGGTCCTTGAGCGGCGTGATGATCTTGCCGCGCGCGGTGTAGTCCTCCGGATTCGCGGTGAAGACCATGAACACGTCCAGGGCCAGGCGGATGGGATAGCCCTTCACCTGGACGTCCCCCTCCTGGAGGATGTTGAAGAGCCCCACCTG
Source organism: Longimicrobiales bacterium (assembly GCA_033722275.1). Taxonomy (GTDB): domain Bacteria; phylum Gemmatimonadota; class Gemmatimonadetes; order Longimicrobiales; family Gaopeijiaceae; genus UBA2589. The sequence goes on from JAWVZK010000005.1 coordinate 10,554, forward strand.
GATCTTCCCCGCCAGATCGGGGAGCTCGTTGATGGCGAAGATGCCTCGATTAGCCCGGGGCAGGAGGCCGTAGTGGATCGTGAGCTCATCAGCGAGAATGTGGCCACCGCGCGCCGCCTTGATGGGGTCCACGTCGCCGATCATGTCGGCGATGGTGACGTCCGGCGTCGCGAGCTTCTCCACGTATCGGGAATCCCGATCGATCCACTCGATGGGCGCTTCGTCTCCGTGCTCCTCGACGAGCTGGCGACCGTACTTCGAGAGGGGATGAAGGGGGTCGTCGTTCACCTCACTCCCGGCGAGGATCGGGATCCGGTCGTCCAGGAGAAGAGCCAGTTGCCGGAGGATCCGGCTCTTCGCCTGCCCCCGGAGTCCAAGGAGGATGAAGTCGTGCCGCGCCAGGATCGCGTTGACGATCTCCGGGATGACACTGTCGTCGTAGCCGCGGACCCCGGGAAAGAGCTCCGCGCCCTCCGTCAGCTTGCGTACGAGGTTCTGCCGCATCTCGTCTTTGACGGTACGGCCGGCGTATCCTTGCCCCTCGAGCTCGCCGAGGGTCGTCGGGAGGGTATCATTCATGAATGGGGTGCCTTCTATCGTCTGAGCCCTGTCGGGCCGAGGGTCGGCGTCCGGGGCGGAGGGTAGAGCCCCGCGTCGGACTTCGCGATCTTCAGGGGCGTCCCGATACACGCGTCCCACGACGCGGTTTCCCCGTTCACAAACGACAACCCAGTGAGAAGGGCCGGGCCCTTCGAGCAAGAGGAGTTCATCATGGCCGAGGGCAGCGACCCGCTCCGCGGAACCGTCCACCCTCTCGAGGAGCAGCCTTCCCTCCCCCGGGATCGACTGATCCTGTCCGAGGAGCCCGACTCGGAGGCCATCCCCATGGACGTGGTCTTCGTGGGGGGCGGCCCGGCGGGCCTCGCGGGCGCCATCGAGCTGGCCCGTCTGGTCCACAACGACAACGAGTCGGGCGACGGAATCGGCGAGGTGGAGATCGGCGTCCTGGAGAAGGCCGGCCAGCTCGGAGAGCACAGCCTCTCGGGTGCCGTGGTGAATCCCAGCGCCTTCCATGAGCTCTTTCCCGAGCTGTCCGTGGAGGATATGCCCTTCCGGCGCCCCGTCGGCAAGGAGTCGGTCTACGCGCTGACCCCGACACGCTCCATCCGCATCCCCACGCCGCCCACCATGAAGAACCACGGCAACTTCATGGCGTCCATCTGCGAGATCGTCCGGTGGCTCGGGGGGAAGGCCGAAGAGCTGGGGGTGAACGTCTTTCCCGGATTTCCCGTGGACTCGCTCCTGGTCGACGGGAGCGACGTCATCGGGGTCCGCACGACGCCTTCGGGCCTCGGGCGGGACGGCGAGCCGCAAGGCGCGGACGCCATGCCGGCGGTGGATCTCACCGCGAAGGTTACGGTCCTCTCCGAAGGCTCCCGCGGGGCGCTGACCCAGGCATACTATGAGTGGCAGGGCATCGGCGCGGAGAATCCACAGATCTACGCTCTGGGCGTCAAGGAGCTTTGGGCGGTGAAGGAGCCGCTGGACCGGGTGGTCCATACGATGGCGTGGCCCGTTCCCCGGGATGCCTTCGGTGGGAGCTTCATGTACCCCATGAGCGATGATCTCGTGGCGTTGGGGCTCGTCGTGGGCCTCGACTACAAGGACGCCCGGTTCGATGTGCACGAGGCGTTCCAACGGATGAAGCTCCATCCTCTCTTCCGTCCCCTTCTGGAAGGCGGGGAGATGATCGAATGGGGCGCGAAGACGATCCCGGAGGGCGGATACTACTCCGTCGCCGAGCGGCGGCACGGCAGCGGCCTCGTGGTGGTGGGTGACTCCGCGGGGTACGTGGAGGTTTCGTCCCTCAAGGGAATCCACTACGCCATGCACTCCGGCATCCTGGCGGCCCGCCAGATCTTCCTGGCGCTGAAGCAGGGCGACACCTCGGAGGGGGCGCTGGCCGGCTACACCCGCGGCGTCGACCAGAGCTTCATCATGGACGACCTGAAGGAGCGCAGGAACATGCGCTCCTTCAAGTCGGGCTTCGTATCCGGCGGCGTGAAGGCCGGCCTCATGACGGTGACCCGGGGTGCCTTTCCCGGCGGCAAGATCTCCGTCCCGGAGGACGCCGCCGAGGCGAAATACCTGGTGCCCGACGAGGAGGGCTTCGTGCCCGACGGGGCCCTCACCTTCTCGAAGGTGGACGCGGTCTACAAGTCGGGGAACCAGACCCGGGACGACATTCCCAGCCACCTGGTGGTGGGTGACGACGTGAGCCCGGAGGCCGCCGAGATGTACGAGCATCTCTGTCCCGCCGGCGTGTACGAGCGCGATGGGGACGACCTCGTCGTGAACGCGCCCAACTGCGTGGACTGCAAGGCCACGGACGTGCTGGGTCCCCGGTGGACGCCGCGTGAAGGGGGAAGCGGACCCCAGTACCGGCAGATGTAGCACGGTGGGGAGGGGCTCTTCGCCGACCACGAGCCGGTCGTCCGGGTGAGCGGAGTGGACGCCTCCCTCGATCCCGTGGTCGTCTGGGGCGCCGGCGCCATGGGGGGCTCCATCGGAGCCTCGCTTCTACGGGCCGGACACGGCGTCCTCTTCGTCGACGCCGATCCGGTCCACGCCGAGGCGATCCGGAGCGCGGGCCTCCAGATCAGCGGGCCCGTCGATGCGTTCACCGTGGCCGCGGACTGCATCTCGCCCGAGGAGGTGGGGGGCCCTCTCGGCACCGTCCTCCTATGCGTGAAAGCCCATCACACCGAGGCCGCGTCCCGACGGATCGCTACCCTCCTGGCGCGGGACGGATTCGTCGTCTCGGTTCAGAACGGGTTGAACGAGGAGACCATCGCCCGACACGTCGGGCAGAGACGAACGATGGGCTGTTTCGTGAACTTCGGCGCGGACGTCGTGGCTCCGGGGAGCGTCATGAGGGGCAACCGCGGCGCCGTCGTCGTCGGGGAGCTGGACGGTCGCGTCACGCCCCGGCTTCGTGCCGTCCATCGTCTCTTCCGAGACTTCGAGCCCGATGCGATCCGCTCACGGAACATCCAGGGATATCTCTGGGCCAAGCTGGCGTACGGCTCCATGCTCTTCGCCACGGCGCTCTCCGACTCGTCCATCGCCGACGTCCTCGACGACCCGGCCCACCGGCCGGCGCTCATCGGCCTCGCTCGAGAAGCGGTGGCGGTGGCCGTGGCCACGGGTGTGGAGCCGGAGCCCTTCGACGGCTTCGATCCCTTCGCCTTCGGGCCGGAGGCACCGGGGCGACACGCCGAGGCCAGCCTCGATCGCCTGGTGGCCTTCAACCGTTCTTCGGCGAAAAGCCACTCCGGGGTATGGCGCGACCTCGCCGTGCGGAAGCGCAAGACGGAGGTGGACGCCCAGATCGTACCCATCGTCGAGCGGGGTCGATCCGCCGGAGTGGACACCCCCCTGACCCAACGCCTCGTGGCCCTGATCCACGACGTGGAGGAGGGCCGCCGCGTCCAGAGTCGTGAGACCCTCGACGCCCTCACCGGCTGAGGCCCGCCCTGTGGGCGGCTCCCGGCCGTGTCCCGGTGGGAGGAGCCGTCGCGGCTACGCCCGCTGGTACAGGTACGCGGAGTCCTCGTGGCGGGCGTCGCCGCCCACGCTGACGGCGAAGCGGGCTCCTGACCAGATGGCGGCGCCCCCGTAGTCGCCGTTCTTGTTCACCGCGTAGTAGTTGACGTTGAAGTTGGGTCGCCCGTCCTCGGTGAGGAGGCGCTCCTCCACGGTGACGTGGGCGATGCGCCGCAGGGCTTCGAGGCAGGCGTCGGTGGGGTGCATGCCCTGCCGCATGAACTCCACCACCGTGTAGCTGCCGCACGTCTTGATCACGGCTTCTCCGCGACCGGTGGAGCCTGCCGCCCCGACATCGTTGTCGCAGTACTGCCCCGCGCCGATGATGGGCGAATCGCCGACCCGACCCGGGATCTTGTACGCCAGTCCCGAGGTCGTGGTGACGGAGGAGAGATCGCCGTTCACGTCGACGACATCGGAGTTGATGGTGCCCTGCGGCCGGTATCCATCATGGGAGTCCAGCAGTCCGTCGCCGAAGTCGTCCGGTTGCCGATACGACGTCCCGATGGGCTCCCCCGATTCGGAGGGTGTCAGGTAGTCGTCGCGGTCGGACAGGCGCGCTCGCCATTCCACCCAACGCAGGCGAGCCTCCTCGGTGAGGAGATCCTCCACCGGGTGACCCATGGAGACGGCGAAGCGGCGCGCCCCCTCGCCCACCAGGAGATGGTGGTCCGTGAAGCGCATGACGTCCAACGCCACCAGGGAAGGGCGTTTGATCCCTTCCAGGGCCGCCACCGCGCCCGCTCCCCGGGTGGGGCCGTGCATGAGCGAGGAATCGAGCTGAACCACGCCGTCGGCGTTCGGAAGCCCGCCGTACCCCACCGACGAGTCCTCGGGATCCTCCTCCACGAGGTTCACGCCGCGCACCACGGCCTCGATGGTGCTGGCTCCCTCGGCGAGCTCCGCGATGGCTCGCGAGACGGCTCCCAGGCCATTGGCGGACGCCACACACGTGGGGGTCACGCGCGGCACGATCATGGCGGGCGCCCCGTCGACGGCTCGCGGAAACGCGCCCAGGGCCGCGCCTGCGCCCACGCCTGCCGAAGTCCGGATGAAGTCTCGCCGTGTCGTCATGAGCCGCTCCTCGTCGTTCGATTCGCCGTCCGTGTCGGAGGGCCAAGAGTACCGGGGACCCCGAGCCCGCGCCACCGAGGTCGCGCCACCGAGGTCGAGCGTCAGCTTCCCACGTCTTCGAGCTCCAACACGCCGCCATCGGGCATCTCCACACGACCCCCGAGCTGGAGGAGCAACGCCCCGGTGTCGGTGTAGTCGGCGGCCCGGCGGATCCGGTCGCCGTCCAGCTCGACCACGGTCACGCCATTGAGGAGGACCTCGGTTCCCGTGGCGATGGTCAGCTGACCCCCCATGGGCCGGGCCTGGACGCCCCGGAAGAGCCACTCGGCCACCGCGCCGCTCTCCGTGACGTGGACGCGTCCCGCGTTGACGAAGACGTCGTCGGCCCAGCGATGGGATCCGGTGACGTAGGCGACGATCTCCTCCACGCCGCGGTGGGTGTGCTGATTCGGGTAGTCGTCGTAGGTGGCATCGGGCCAGAAGAGATCCTGGATCAGGGCCGTATCCGCCGTCTCCATGGCGACCAGGAGGGATCGGATCGTCAGCTCGGACTCCGACGTCCGGGGCGTGCGCGACGGGGGAGTGCAGGATCCCAGCGAGCCCGCCATCACGGCGACCCCGCAGAAGAGGGCGATGGCGGTGGACGTCGGTCGCAGAGCCCCGAGCGTCCGTCGGCCGGCCGCCGCCGGAAGCCGGTGGTGGGAGGTCTCCGGCGGGGCGTACGGACGAGGACCACCCGCTTCATGGCGCCTCACGGCGACCCACCGTAGCGACCCATGTTCACGTGGGAGATCCGATAACCCGCCGGGGTGCGAAGGAGCACCACGGTGAGACGACCTCGGGCTCTCCCCTCCGGGGCGACCCGGTTGCCGAAGCGCCAGACGGCGGTGATCACCGCGGAGCGGTCGAAGTTCGCGACGACGACGTCCTCGAGCCAGAGCTCCTCCTGCGGCGCGAATCCCCCGGGCACGAATCCCTGCGCACGGTGCCAGGCCTCCACCGCGTCGTATCCCCGGAGGACCTCCTGCCCGTCGGAGGGGAAGAAGGTGAGGTCGTCCTCTTCGAGAAAGATGTCGTCCAGGCGGTCCAGGTCGTAGCTACGCCAGGCGGCGAGCCAGGCCTCGAGGGCTTCACGGGGCGAGGCGGCGCCGGAGGGCGTCTCTTCTTCGTCGCCGAGGGGAGGCGGGAGCCGGAATCTCTCGCGAGGGAAGCGCTCTCCGTTCTTCCACACCGCGCGTACGGTTCTGAGGTTCGCGATGTCCTGCAGGGGGCTCTCCTCCAGGAGCACGAAGCTCACCGGGCGCCCCGCCTCCACGACCCCGTACCTGTCCTCGATCCCCAGCGCCTCGGCCGCGATCCGCGTCGCAGACTCCAGCGTGGCCATGGACGACATCGCTCCGCTCGCCACCAATTCCTCCATCTCCTCGAAGAGGGATGGGAAGGGCTCCTCGGGCGGCGCGGTGAAGTCGGTGCCAGTGACCACCGGCACACCTTCCTCGTGGGCCCTCCGCACCAGGGCCCGGGCGAAGTCCGGCGGGCAGCGGTCCGACAGCTCGCTCTCCGGATCCTCCTCGGCCCGCGCGTACATGGCCAGGGTGGCGTCGAGGATCGTGCCTCTGCGCCTCATGGCCGCGAAGAGCTCGGTGAAGACCCGCGAATCCGCGGTGACGCGATCGTACCGTGGGACCTGGTCGTGGTGATACTCGACGGGAGCCTCCGCCATCCCCTCCCAGGCGAGACGGCACACGTGGCTGACCACGTCCACGCCGGCGGCCACCACCTCCAGGGGGCGGGTGGGGAAGACCATCGAGTGGGCCCAGACCTCCATCCCCTGGCGGTGGCCCTCCTCCGTGACGGCCCGCACCAGATCCGGCTCCAGGTTCGCGTAGATCTTGATGCCGGTGGCATACGTTCCCTTGGCGCGGGCCACGGCGCGTACCAGATCGGTGTCGGACGTGATGGCCTGCATCCACGGCACCTCCCCCGCCTTCTCCCCGGCGGCGGACGCCTGAGGACGAGGATCGGCGAGGAAGGAGGGCCCGGCCATGAGGGCCGAGAAGTAGACGTCCGGTCCGTCGACCCGGCCGAGGCGGGTGTCCCGGGCCAGCGACGCGAGAGCCCTGGCGTCGCCGGCCATGTCCCGTACGGCCAGGACGCCTCCGTAGAGCAGACGCTCGAGCTCGGCTTCCGCCCGCTCCCGGTTGGGCGAGGTGGCCAGGTGAACGTGGGTGTCGATGAGCCCCGGGATGACGTATCCGCCCCCGAGGTCGGTCACGGTCGCGTCCCGCGGTGCGTCGGGTCCCGAAAGCAACAGCCGACGGGTGGAGACCGCGAGGATCTCATTGCCGCGCAGCGCGAGTGCGGCGTCGGAGAGAGGCGGACCGCCCCGCCCGTCGATGAGGGTGAACCCGTAGAGGATCTCGAGAGGAGGCGCTTCGGAGACCTGGGCGGTCGCCGGGGTCGATCCCAAGACGAGGGCGACGAGGACCGAGAGCGGGAACCCCTTCACGAGGCCACTCCCCTCGGCGGAGCAGGATGCGGCCGCGTCCGTGGGAACGGACTCGCCGCGCCGGCCGGGCTTCCGGCAGCGCGCGGGAGTCGGGTGCCGCGCGGGAGTCGGGCGCCGCGCGGGAGTCGGGTGCCGTGCGGGAGTCGGGTGCGGTGCGGGATTCGCGCATCGGGCGGGACGTCCGCGCCGTTCTCGACTTCCGCGGTCCGCGGTCCGCCGACGCGCATCAGGCGCCCTCGCTCTCGCCGTCGATGTCGAGGCCTACCCCGGTGGGCGTCACCACCAGGGTGGGGAGGATGGTTCGGACCTCCTGTCCGCCGAGGCGCTCCAGGGCCTCCTCCGCCGAGTCGTACGAGGCGAGCTGCTCGATGGTCTTGATGGTGGGGAACACCATGGGGAGCTCCCCGCCATCGCAGCGGCTCAGGGCCTCGACGGGTCGAAGCCACACGGCGTCCGTCATCTCCCTCGGGTCCACCAGAGCCGTCGCCCCTTCCGGAACGCGCGCGGCGAAGAAGCGGGTGTCGTAGCGCCGCGGCTCCGGGGTCGGGGTGATCCAGTGCGCGATGTACTCCACGGCGTCGCCGTCGACGCGGCATGAAAGGCGTTCCAGCGCCTCGGCGAAGGTCATCCGGTCCTGCATCAGCGACTCGCGCACCCGGTCCACGCCGGGATCCTCCGCCGCAGAGGACGGCGCCGAGCCATCCTCGCGCTCGCCCACGAGGATTCCGGTCTCCTCGAACGCCTCCCGCAGCGCCGCGAGATAGTAGGCGATGGCGGGGGGATCCGCGTCGTGCAGATCGAGGCGGTGGGCGGCGGCGTCGGGGGACAGGTCGGCGAGCAGGCCCTCCGCCGCAGGCCCGGCATCGGTCCCGTCGACGCGCCCCCCCGGGAAGACCCAGGCCCCCGGCACGAAGCCCGCGCGTCGGTTCCTCCGCATGAGAAGGACCTCCATGCCCCGCGCGGCATCGCGGAGGAGAACGATGGTGGCGGCGGGACGCGGCACGGCGGGCTCCGCCACCGGCTCGGCCAGCGATGCGGCGAAGCCCTCGGGAAGCCGCTCGAACGGGATGACGGAGCGTGGGTCGCTCATCTTCGGAAGGTGAGGATCCGGTTCATCGCGCGTGGGAGCGGCACGGTGTCACGAGCGTCCGCACGCCCACGCTCAGTGCCCCGCGGCCATGCCGTCCTTCCGCGGATCGGAGCCGGCGGCCCACCCCCGGTCCAGCTTCAGGATGGCCTGGCCGCCTCCGAAAGCGACGCCGGTGGGCACGACGAGGTCGTGACCGAGGGCCTCCAGGGAGGCGGCGACCTCGGGATGGACGTTCTCGATGGCGACGCGGTTCGCGCTCAGGTGACGGAAACGAGCCGCGTCGATGGCCTCCTGGGGGTCCATCCCGAACTCCACCATGTTCAGCAGCACCTGGACGTGCCCCTGGGGCTGCATCGAGCCTCCCATCACACCATAGGAGAGCCACGGCTGTCCGTCCCTGGTGACGAAGGCGGGGATGATGGTGTGAAAGGGTCTCTTGTTGGGCCCGATACGATTCGGGTGTCCCTCCTCGAAGGTGAAGCCGGCACCGCGATTCTGCAGGACAAGTCCCGTGCCGGGGACGACCACCCGGGATCCGAAGTAGCCGTAGATGGAGTTGATGAAGGAGATCATGTTGCCGTGGCGGTCCGCCACGGTCAGGTAGATGGTCTCCGAGTCGGTGACGAGCCGGCCCGGCTCGGGCCGGGCTACGGCGCGGTCCGGATCGATGAGCGCCGCCCGGCCCGCCAGGTACGACGGGTCCAGGAGGGACTCGGGCCGCACGTCCATGTGCCGCGGATCGGCGACATATCGCGCGAGGTCGGCGTGGGCCAGCTTCTTCGCCTCGATGAGGGTGTGGAGGTACTCCGACGAGTTGTGGACCATGCCGGAGAAGTCGAAGCGCTCGAGCATCTTGAGCATCTGGAGCGCGGCGATGCCCTGACCGGCAGGGGGGAGCTCGTAGAGGGTGTATCCCCTGTAGTCCACGGAGAGAGGCTCGACCCAGCGGGGCTCGTGGCTTGCCAGATCCTCCAGCGTGAGGAAGCCGCCGAGGCGATCCAGACCTTGGACGATCTCCCGGCCCAGCTCACCTCCGTAGAAGGTCCCGGCTCCGTCCTCGGCGACCCGTCGGAACGTCCGGGCCAGATCCGGATTCCGGAACCAGTCCCCGGCCTTCGGGGCCTCGCCATCGATCAGGAAGGTGGCCGCCGCGCCCTCGTCGCGCCGGAGACCGCCCACCGAGCCTGCCCAGTCCTGCGCGATGATGGGTGTCACCGGAAAGCCCTCCTCCGCGATGCGCATGGCCGGAGCCAGGACGTCGGCGAGGGTCAAGGTGCCGTACCTCTCCACCAGGGTGCTCCATCCCGACAGCGCACCCGGGACGGTCACGGAGCGTGCGCCGCTCCCCGGGACGTCGTCGAGGGCCCCGACGTCGATCTTCGAGCCGGACTTCCCGCTGGCGTCGAGCCCGACGAGCCGCCCCTCCTCGGCGTCCCAGAGGATGGCGAACATGTCGCCGCCCATTCCGGTCATGTGGGGTTCGACGACGTTCAGGACCGCTGCCGCCGCCACGGCCGCATCCACGGCGTTCCCGCCTCTGTGGAGGATCTGAAGGGCGGTGGCCGTGGCCAGGGGTTGGCTCGTCGCCGCCACGCCGTTCGGAGCGTAGACCGCGGAGCGTCCGGAGTACGTGGCCGGGCTGGTCACGGGGCCGGTCTGGAAGCTCCGTACGTCCTGGGCCGCGCCGGGACGGGTCACCAGGAGGGCGAGCCCCGCGGCGAGGGTGTGGGTGGCGAGAGTTCGCATGACGCTCCCTGCTTCATTCGTGTGAACGGTGAAATCAACCCGAGTGCTCGGTGTCGGCGTTCCGGCTCACCGCCCGAGGCTCCAGGACGCGGACCTCCCGGGGGAAGAGCTCCGTCAGTCGAGCGATGTCCTCCGTGGTCCCGTGCGCGTCGCCCCAGTGGATGGGAACCACCACCTCCGCCCGGCACGCCTGGCCGGCGCGGGCGGCGTCCTCGACACCCATGGTGTAGTGACCACCCACGGGCAGGAACGCGACGTCGCACCGTATGCCGTACATGGCGTCGAGGAAGTCCGTGTCGCCGGCGTGGTAGAACGTGGTATCGCCCAGGGTGAAGACGTAGCCGAGCCATCCGTCGGAGGGCGTGTGGAACTTCTTGTCGACGTTGTGCGCCGGCGTGGCCAGGACGTCGAACGAGTCGAGCTGGAGCATGTCACCGGGTCGCATGAAGTGGTCGGCGTCGCCCAGCTGCTTCTTCATGGAGGCCGGAGCCACGACCACCGTCTCCGGTCCCCGGACCTTCGCGATGTCTTCCTCGGAGAAGTTGTCGTAGTGGGGATGGGTCAGAAGGACGAAGTTCGCCTCGGACTCCTCGTCGACTCCGAGGGGGTCCACGTGGATCTCCATACCGGCATGCCGGATTCGAATGGAGGAACCCCGGAACCAGGTGATGCCCTCGAGTGAATCGCTCATCGATCGGTTTCCCCTGCTGGCGCAAGCCGTGACGGGATGCCAAGCTAACTTCCGCCGTGAGAGCGAAAAAGTGGCGCAGATGGGAGCGGGTCCTGCGCCAGAATGGCAGACGCACCTGCGGATCGGGCACCGAGCGGGCCGTTTTTCGTGGCAAGGATCGTGCACTTGAAGGCCCTTCCGGCGGCCGGCCACCCCCGTCGCCCATTCGCTTCAGTGGTGGCAGAGCGAGAAGAAGACCATCGACATGAGCGCCGGAGCAGATACCCTGTCCCAACGTGACCCCAACTCGGACCTCGAGGTCGAGGATCCGGGCCAGGAGAGAGAAGATCCCATGGCCGAGCGCTTCACGCTGCCCGTGCTGCCCTTGCGCGACACGGTCGTCTATCCGGGCGTGGCCGTCCCCATCTCGGCCGGCCGGCCGGGTACGGTGGAGGCCGTACAGGAGGCCCTGGAGGGCGACCGTCGGCTCTTCGCCGTCGCTCAACGCGAGAACGTCGACGACCCCGCGCCCGAGTATCTCTATTCGGTGGGGACCATCGTCCGCATCATCCAGACGCACCGCGTGCGCGGTGGTGTCCAGCTCCTGGTCCAGGGAGAGGAGCGGGCCCAGGCCGTCTCCTACCACAACGCCGGCCAGGCGATGCTCCAGGCCGTCCTCCTGGAGATGGAGACCCTGGAGCCCACCGACGAGAACGATCCCGCCTTCCAGGCCCTGGATACCGAGCTCCGGGACCGGGCCGCCGAGCTGGGCACCCGGCGCGGCGTGCCCGCGGAGGCCCTGAACCAGCTCATCCAGGGCGTCGACGAGCCAGGTCCCTTCGCGGATCTCGTGGCCTTCTATCTGGAGCTGGAGACGCCGGCGAAGCAGAAGCTTCTGGAGCTTCTCGACGACGAGGAGCGGATGCGCGCGTGTCTCCTCGCCGTGGAGCGGGAGCTCGCCCGGCTGGACGCCCAGGAGGACATCCAGGCGAAGGTCCAGTCGGAGCTGGGTGAGCGGCAGCGCGAGATGCTCTTGCGGGAGCAGCTCAAGGCCATCCAGAAGGAGCTGGGCGATGAAGAGGAGCGCGACGACGTCGAGGAGATGCGGGAGCGCATCGAGGAGCTGGAGCTCAACGAAGAGCAGCGCTCCGAGGTCGACCGGGAGCTCCGGCGGCTGGAGCGGACGAGCCCCCAGTCCGCCGAATACCAGGTCATCCGCACCTTCCTGGAGTGGATCACCGAGTTGCCGTGGAGCGAGCGGAGCGACGAGAAGATCGACCTGAAGGTGGCCGAGAAGATCCTGGACAAGGACCACTACGGCCTGGAGGACGTGAAGGACCGGGTCCTCGAGTTCCTGGCGGTGCGGAAGCTCGCCATGGACCGGGCGGCCGACGATGAGGAGATCCCCGAGGCGGCATCGCAGGGTGTTCGGGTCGACGACGACGGGGCGGAGGTGATGCGGGCCGACGGGTCGGGCAACGGCGTGGAGGGCGACGTCGGTGTGGACGCCGACGTCGATGCCCCGGACGAGACCGCCTCCGAGGCCGACATGGACGACGGATCGCCTTCCGGATCGGGGAGCGCCGACGACGGGGAGCCGTCCGAGGACGGTGAGGAGCCCGGCGTCGACGACATCGACATCCACGCCGCCGACAGTCCGGGCCGTGGGCCCATCCTCCTCTTCGTCGGTCCTCCGGGCGTGGGGAAGACCTCCATCGCCCAGTCCATCGCGCGGTCCACGGGTCGAGAGTACGTCCGTATCTCCCTCGGCGGCGCCCGCGACGAGGCGGACATCCGAGGCCACCGGAGAACGTACGTCGGAGCCATGCCCGGTCGGATCATCCAGGGGATGCGCCAGGCGAAGAGCAAGAACCCCGTGTTCCTCCTGGACGAGGTCGACAAGCTCGGCCAGTCCTTCCAGGGAGATCCCAGCTCGGCGCTCCTGGAGGTCCTGGACCCGGCCCAGAACTCCACCTTCGTGGACCACTATCTGGGCATCCCCTTCGACCTCTCGGAGGTCCTCTTCATCGCCACCGCCAACTACATCGACCGTATCCCCGGTCCGCTCCTCGACCGTATGGAGCGCGTCGACTTCTCGGGCTACACGGAGGCCGAGAAGCTGGAGATCGCCAAACGGTACCTGCTCATCCGGCAGCGGAAGGAGAACAGCCTGGAAGAGGACGAGCTCACGCTCTCCGACGAGGCCATCCAGACCATCATCAGCAAGTACACCCGTGAGGCGGGCGTGCGTCAGCTGGAGCGCGAGATCGGCAAGTTCGCTCGCAAGGTGGCTCGGCGCATCGCTGCGGGGAAGATCGAGAGGATGGAGGCCACGCCGGAGGACATCCGCGAGCTCCTGGGTCGTCCCCGGGTCCATCCGGAGAAGATGGCCGACGAGGATACCCGTGGCGTCGCGACGGGCATGTTCTACACGCCCATGGGGGGCGACATCATGTTCGTCGAGGCCAGCGTCATGCCCGGGGAGGGCGGTTTCGTCCTGACCGGTCAGCTCGGAGACGTCATGAAGGAGTCGGGTCGGGCGGCCCTGTCCTACGCGAAGGCCAATGCCGAGGAGCTGGGCATCCCCGAGGACGGTCTCCACAAGAAGGAGGTCCACATCCACGTCCCCGCCGGCGCCATCCCCAAGGACGGTCCCTCGGCGGGGATCACGATGGCCACCGCCCTGGTCTCCGCGGTCTCGGGCCGGAAGGTCCGCCGCGACGTGGCCATGACCGGCGAGCTGACCCTGACGGGTCGCGTGCTGCCCATCGGTGGCGTGAAGGAGAAGGTGCTGGGGGCCGTCCGCGCGGGCATCCACCAGATCATCGTGCCGGTGGACAACGAGGCCGACCTGGAGGACATCCCCGAGGACGTCCGGGAGGAGGTGACCTTCCACCTCGCCGAGACGCTGGACGAGGTCATCGAGGTCGCCCTCACCGACGGGAAGAAGGCCGGGCGGTCCACGAAGACCAAGAAGAAGGAGTCCAAGTCGGAGAAGGCTGGCTCGAAGGGCTCGAAGAAGCAGCCGGCCGGGACGGGCTAGCCTCCGTCCGCGGCGGGGCTCGGACGGGTCAGGTCACCTCGATCCGCCCGGATTCGCCCGCGGTGACCTCCCCGACGACGGTCGCCGCGGGGGTCGTCCCGTAGAGCCGGGAGAGAAGCCGCTCCAGACCGTCCTCGGGCACGCAGATGAGGAGCCCGCCGGACGTCTGGGCATCGGCCAGAAGCGTCCGCGTCACCGGGTCCACGGCCTCACCGAAGGCGACATCCCCCGATACGTCCTCGAGGTTCCGCTCCGTGCCTCCAGGGATGTGCCCCGCAGAGGCGAGACGTCTGGCTCCCGGGAGCATGGGGATCTTCGCCGCATCGAGGCGCGCCGCGACGCCCGAGGAGCGGAGGAGATTTCTCAGGTGCCCCAGGAGGCCGAATCCCGTGACGTCGGTGGCGCATCGCGCACCCACCGCCACCATGGCTTCCGCAGCGGGGGCATTGAGGGATGCCATGACCTCCACCGCGCCCTCCACGACGTCGCGGGCGGCCTCCCCCTTCTTGACGGCCGTGGCGATGACGCCCGACCCAAGGGGCTTGGTGAGCACCAGGCGGTCACCGGGGCGGGCCATGGCGTTCGTCACCATCCGGTCCGGGTGCACCTCACCCACCGCGACCAATCCGTACTTGGGCTCCGGGTCGTCGATGGAGTGTCCTCCCAGGGTGGGAACTCCGGCCTCCCGAGCCATGTCGTTTCCGCCTCTCAGGATATCCTCCAGGATGCCTTCGCCCAGGAGCTTTCTCGGGAAGCCCACGAGATTGAGGACGAAGAGAGGGCGCGCGCCCATGGCGTAGATGTCTGAGAGGGCGTTGGCGGCGGCGATGCGTCCGAAGTCGTAGGGACTGTCGACGATGGGCGTGAAGAAGTCGGCGGTGACCACCAGCGCACGGTCGTCGGAAAGTCGATACACGGCGGCGTCGTCCCCCGTGGCATGGCCCACGAGGGCGTTGGGATCAGACACCGGAAGCACCCGACGCAGGACCTGCGCCAGCTCGGACATGCCGAGCTTGCAGGCTCAGCCGGCGCCGTGGCTGAGCTGGGAAAGCCGGATCCTCGGCCGCTCGTCCCGGGGCTCGTTCGCCATCTTCTCCTCGCTTCGTACGGAAACCATCGGCTTCCAACGGGTACGCCAAAAGGATCATCGAAGCTAATCCATCACGTGTCCCGCGTGTGTCAGTCCGGTCGAGTTCAAGCGACGTGAGCGTGCCGCAAAAATCTCCCCGTCGTCTCCTTGCCGAAGAGATCGCCGCCTCCGAGTCCGAGATGAATCTGGCTCGGGCGGCTCTCCTCGTCGCCCAGGAGGAGTATCCCCAGCTCTCGGTGGACCTCTATCTGGCCCGGCTCGACCAGGTGGCGGAGGAGGTGAAGGATCGACTGTCCAACGAGACGGCCCCGCCTCTCATCCTCGACGAGCTCATCCGGACGCTCTACGTCCGCCGGAAGTTCTCCGGCAACCGGGACGCCTACTACGATCCGCGGAACTCCTTCCTGAACGATGTCCTGGACCGCGGAGTCGGGATCCCCCTGACCCTCGGAATCGTCCTCCTGGAGACGGGATGGCGGCTGGATCTCCCGCTGGAGGGTGTGAACTTCCCCAGCCATTTCCTGGTCCGGTATACGGGAGACGAGGTCCGTCTGCTCATCGATCCCTTCGACGCCGGGAAGATCCGCTTCGAGGACGAGGCGCAGGAGCTCCTCGACAAGGGATACGGCGGCATGGTGACGATGCGGGAGCATTTCCTCCGGGTCGCCACCAAGCGGGACATGCTCATCCGGCTTCTCACCAACCTCAAGGGCATCTATGTGAAGATCGGTGACGATCGCCGGGCCCTCGCCGTGGTGGAGCGCCTGCTGATGATCCGACCCACGGCCCCGCTCCAGTCGCGGTCCAGGGGTCTCCTTCTGGCGCGGCTCGGCCGCCACGAGGAAGCTGCCGACCAGCTCGAGGCGTACCTTCGGGTGGCGCCCAGCGCGGAGGACAAGAAGCACGTCCAGGAGATGGTCCGTCAGCTCCGGGAGGGAAGCTTCGACGAAGACGTGGATCTCTCCTGACTCGCCGAATGACCGTCGAGCCG
The DNA here is from genome assembly GCA_033722275.1 of Longimicrobiales bacterium. Lineage (GTDB taxonomy): Bacteria > Gemmatimonadota > Gemmatimonadetes > Longimicrobiales > Gaopeijiaceae > UBA2589. The sequence continues at coordinate 26,373 of JAWVZK010000005.1, forward strand.
ACTCCCGCCTACCGGGCCGCCACCGCTGAGATCGCCGTATTCGACAGCGACGGCCGGACACTCTTCACCGTCACCGGGCGCTCCCCGGCCCGGATGCTCAACGGCGTGCTGAGCGGTGCGATGCCTCCACCCCCCAGAGAGGTCGAGCCAGGGGTCTGGGAAGGCGGCGCGACATACCACGCGGTCCTCACGCCCAAGGGGAAGATGATCAGCGACCTACGGGCGACGCTGCTGGGCGAGGAGGACGGCCCCGGATTCCTCCTCGACGTCCCCGACGCCGGTCGGAGCCAGCTTCGCGAGCACTTCACCAAGTTCCTTCCACCGCGCTTCGCCAAGGTGGAGGACGTCTCGGAGGAGCTGGATGCCCTGACGGTCGTGGGGCCCGGCGCCGCCGAGGCGCTCTCCAGGCTCGCCCTGGGGCTCCGAGTCGACGCCTCCTGGCTGTCCGCCGCACCCGAAGGCGCCTGGCGGTCGGCGGGCCTTCCGCCCCAGAGCCTCCTGGTCGCGCGCACGGCCGACGTCTGGCCCGCCGCGTGGACGGTGTACGGACCCGTCCCCTCCGTCCGATCCCTGAAGGTGCGGCTGGTGGAGGAGGGGGCCGTGGTGGGCGACGTCGAGACCTGGGAGACCCTCCGCGTGGAGACCGGTCGACCCGCGTACGGCAAAGAGATGGATCAGAAGACCCTCCCGCCGGAGGCGGGGATCGTCGACCGGGCCATCGACCACGCCAAGGGCTGCTACACCGGTCAGGAGGTCATCGTCCGGATCCGCGATCGAGGCCACGTCAACCGGGAGCTGCGAAGACTCCGGCTCGGCGAGGGGCCGTCGCCGGACGTTGGCGCCGAGCTGCTGGCCACCGATGGATCGGAGAAGGTGGTGGGCGCGATCACGTCCGTGGTCCGCTCGCCGAAGGCCGGAGAGGTCCTGGCGCTGGCGTATGTGCGGCGGGAGGCGGAGGAGGTCCTCCTCGGAGATCGGACGGTGACCGTCCCCGAAGGCTTTCCACGACCGCTGGAGGACTGAGCACCGCGACCGGTCGGCCCCGAGCGGGATCCGAAACGGCGGCGGTCAGGACCGCCTTCGTCAGCTCTCCAGCCTCGCCAACGCCGCGAGGACATCCTCGTTGGTCGGTCGGATGCGGTAGTTCACCTCGGTCATCTTCCATCGCACCACACCGTCCCTGTCGATGACGTAGGTGGTCGGGTGCGGAATGGCTCGGCCCCTCGGATCGTCCTGGTTGAAGAGGCCGTACCGGTTGATGACCGCCGCGCCCGGGTCCGACAGAAGGGTGAAGTCGATGGACGTCTCGTACTCCTCCGCCACCCGGTCCACCATGCGCTGGAGGTCGGCGGCGTCGTCGGAGGAGACGGCGATGATCTCCGTTCCAGCCCGTTGCTCTTCCGTGAGTAACTCTTGCAGCTCACCGAGCTGCTGAGCGCAGTACGGTCACCAGTGTCCGCGGTAGAAGACCAGAACCACGTTCTTCACCCCTCGGAAGCTGGAGAGCGTCACCGGGGCTCCGTCCAGCGAGAGGAGGGTGAAGTCCGGAGCGACGTCTCCCGCTCGTACCCGATCGAGGTCCGTGGGGGGAAGGTCTAGGCCGTCCACGGGGCCCAGGGGGATCTCGTCGTAGGGGCCGGCCTCGCCTGTGGGGATCTCGTCCACGGTCGCCTCTTCTTCCGGACCGCATCCCGTGGCGACGAGGGCCGCCAGGAGGAGCAGGATCTTCGTCGATGTCATCTGACTTCCCGTGTCGTGGCGGGTCCGTCGCCGGGTGGAGGGGACGGCTCCGTGTGCGCGGATCCGTAAGGGTATCGCCGTGCCGGATGGACGTACAGGGTCGGCGTCGTGGTCGAGAGTGGAGGAACACGATGCCGTGGCTACGTCGTGGGTCGACTCGGAGGGGCGCGGCGCAGCTCGTCGTTACGTTCCTGTAACTATTTCGTGGCCGTATGGATGCAGAGGCGTTACGGAGGGTATAGTAAGGGGACGTCTCCAGAAGGAAGGATCATCATGAGCACCCGTCGCGCCATCCGAATCGCGGTCCTCTCGGGGGTGGGTCTCGTGAGCGCCGCGTGCGCCACGACGAGTCCCGACGTCTTCGCACGTCAGGCCAACGCCGTCGCACAGGAGGCGAAGGAAGCGAAGGGCTCCCACCGCGCGGTCTGTCCCGTGGTGGTCTCGAACGCCACCGACCATCCCCTCGAGGCCGGATATGCGCTGCGCGGGGAGCGCTCTCGCCTCGGTCTGATTCCGGCGGGGCGGAGCCTCTCCTTCCAGGTCAGCTGCGAGGCCCGGCGTATCGAAGCGTTCGCGACGGCACCCGGGACGGGATTCATGGGCGGGCCGGAGGAGTATCGGACGGCGGCGGCTCTGAGTCGTACGGACGCCACCCGCGTGAGCTTCACCCTCATCGATCGGGTGCACTGACTCTCGGGGCGACCCGTGGGACGGGTCGCCCGAGACGTTGCGGGACCCGTCGCGAAGCGGCGGGAAGCGCGGGCGCGGGTCGGACCGTGAGGTCCGGCCCGTGTTCTTCCCGGGTGTGTCCGCGCCAGGGGTTGAAGGCCGTCGAGCGCTTCCTCTCGTCGAGGACAGGGCCCCTTCCGTCGACGTGCTCCGACGGGTCCGGCGGTCTACCAGATGCCGGTACCGGGATCTCCCTTCCAGGGGCCGACGATCTCGTCGGTGACCCAACCGCCGTAGAAACCGCCGCCCTGAGAGCGAACCCGCTCGCCGTCCACGGAGCAGCGGAAGCGGGCGGGGTAGAACGACAGGTAGCCGGCGATCTCCCGATAGTCGGGAAGCGGATCTTCGTAGGACCAGGCGCCGCCCTCGACCACCTCGCTGTCGGACGCTCGCACCGTCCAGTAGCTGGCCGGCCCCTTCCACTCACAACGGCTGACGCCGGGAGCACGATGGAGGTAGGCCGTGGCCACGTCCTCCGGGGGCAGGTAGAACACCGGTGGGCTCGCCGTCTCCAGGATACGGACCGCGCGGGTCGTGTCCGCGAGGACGGCGTCTCCCAGACGCACCCTCACCCTGCGCGCATCGGGGACCATCGCGGGAGGTCTCGGATAGTCCCATACCGATTCCTGCTCCGGGCCGGGCGCCTCCGCGAAGGGTGGCCGCTCCACCCCGGTCCACCGCCAACCGCTGCGCCCGGCTCTGGCCCATTCCGGCAGCCGGCCCCAGGACATTTCCGGCTAGGCGCCTCGGGCCAGGGGCCGGCGGCCCGACACGCGGTGGGCCACGATGAGGGATCCGTGCTCTCGACCGTTCTCGATGAAGATCTTGTTGGCGTCGTGTCCCGCCGCGAGAACGCCGGCGATGTAGAGTCCCCGGACGTTGGTCTCCATCGTCCGGGGATCGTGGGTGGGGATCCCGGTCTCTTCGTCGATGTCCACGCCCATGGAGGCGAGATGGTCGTGGCTGGAACGCCAACCCGTCATCGCCAGGACGAAGTCATTGTCGATCTCCATCTCGCTCCCGTCCTCCTCGGATCGGAGGACCACCGAGCCGGGCTTGATCTCGGCTACACGATGGCGCCAGTGGACGGAGATCTCCCCTCGTTTCAGCCGGTTGGTGATGTCGGGGACCACCCACGGCTTGACACCCCTGTCGATCTCCTCCAGGAAGTGGACCATCGTCACACGGGCGCCGTTCCTGAAGAGCTCCAGCGCCGACTCCACCGCCGAGTTGCCGGCGCCCACGACCACGACGTCCTGGTCGTAATAGGGGTAGGGCTCCTTGTAGTAGTGCCGGACCTTGGGAAGGTCCTCTCCCGGCACGTCCAGGTAGTTGGGCTGTTGAAAACCGCCCGTGGCCACGACCACGGCGGCGGCGGGGTAGACGTGCCCGCTCCCGTCGGTCCTCCGGGTCTCGACGGTGAAGTCCCCCTCCCTTCCCTCGATCCCCAGCACCTCCTCGTACTGCCGCACGTCGATGTTCCAGTGCTCGACGACTTTCCGGTAGTAGGCCAGGGCCTGACGGCGCGTGGGCTTGGACTCGGGAATCGTGAAGGGCACGTCGCCCACCTCGAGCATGACCGCGGTGCTGAAGAAGGTCATGTAGTAGGGGTAGTCGACGATGGAGTTCGTGATGCACCCTCTGTCGAAGAGGAGGCACGAGAGCCCGGCCTTCTCCGCCGCGGCGCCCACGGCGATGCCGCAAGGTCCGGCGCCCACCACGATCAGGTCGTATCGGTCGATGTCCGTCATGGCGCACGATACCCCGGGCGCCTCATCTGTTCCGGCGGAGCGGCGATGGGCCGGGGCCTTCCCCCGAAGGGCCCCAATGCTCATCATGCCGTCATGACGACGGCTGAATCGGAAGCTCGAAAGGCGCTGGCGCGGCTCCGCCGCGCGCTGGAGAAATCCCGGAGGGAGCTGGACGCTCTGGAAGGCGCTCTGGCCCGTGCCGAGGGAGATGATTTTCCCCGGCGGGAGTACGAGAGGGTTCGGGCCGCCCTCGAGGGAGCCCTGGGCTTCACCGAGGAGGAGGCACAGCGGTTGCAGGAGAAGATCCTCCACACCGGCGGCCTGGAGCCGGGTCGCATCCGGCGGACTTGAGTGTCGAATTTGGAGCCCCGAAGCCGACTCGGCGGAGCCTTGAAGCGACTCGGCCCCGCCCGCGCGTCGGCGTGCCCGGATCCCCCGGGCCGCGCTGAGCCCGGGAGGAGAGCGGAGGGGAGAGGAGCACGATGAAGCGAAGGACCTTCGTTCGGACCACGGGTGCCGCAGGCCTGGGCGCGCTGGTGGCACCAGGACGGCTCCTGGGCGCGCGCGGCGTCCACCGGAGCGCTCCGGAGGCTCCGGCCGTGTACACCGTCGGCCGCCGTGCGGACCTGGTCCTCCGGGGAGGCACGATCTTCGACGGCACGGGCACCCCGGGCCGCGCGGCGGACGTGGCCGTGACGGGCGCCCGGATCTCCGCCGTGGGCGCGGATCTGCCCGACGGTACCGACGAGCTGGACATCCGTGGGCTGGCTCTGGCTCCGGGGTTCATCGACATCCATTCCCACGCGGACCTCTCCCTGCTGGTGAACAACCGGGCCGAGAGCCGGATACGGCAGGGGGTCACCCTCGAGGTCACGGGGCAGGACGGTGGATCCGTGGGTCCGTGGACCGACGAGACGTACGTATCACGACGGGACCGGTATCGCTCCCGAGGGGTGGAGATCGACTTCCGCGATCCCGCGGGCTTCGTGGAGCGGATCACACGGGAGAGACCCGCGGTGAACGTCGCCTCCATGGTGGGCAACGGCGCGCTTCGGGGCTTCGTGGTGGGCTACGAGGACCGGCCGGCCACCGAGGGGGAGGTGACGCGGATGAAGGAGATCCTGGCGGAGCAGATCGCGCGGGGCTGCGTGGGCCTCTCCTCCGGGTTGGAGTACACGCCCAGCGGGTTCGCCGATGCGGCGGAGCTGGTGGAGCTGGCCTCGGTGCTCCGGGGCACGGGCTATCCGTACGCCTCCCACATGCGGAACGAGGACGACCGTCTGCTGGGTGCCGTGGAGGAGGCGCTGCACGTCGGTCGGCTGGCCGGCGTTCCGGTCCAGATCTCCCATCTCAAGGCCCAGGGCCAGCGCAACTACTGGAAGGCCGAGGCCGTTCTGGATCTCATCGAGGCCGCCAGGGTGGACGGTGTGGACGTGCACTTCGATCGGTATCCCTACACGGCGTACGCCACCGGTCTCTCCAATCTCTTCCCCAGCGAGCACCGGGCCGGAGGGAGCGATGCTTTCCTGGCCCGGCTGCGCAATCCGGAGACGGCGCCCCGGCTGGAGCGAGCGTGCCGGGACAAGGTGGCGCTCCTGGGGGACTGGAACGCGGTGCAGATCTCCAGCGCCAACGAGGACACGGCGTGGGCGCGGGGTCGCCGGCTGGGAGATCTGGCCAGGGAGCGGGGGCTCGAGCCCTACGAGCTCACCGTGCAGCTCCTGGAGGCCAATGGGGGGAGCGTGGGGATGATCGGCCACGGCATGAGCGAGGAGAACACGGCGACGATCCTGGCCCATCCGCTGGGCATGTGCTGTTCCGACGGAGGCGCGTACGCTCCCTACGGTCCCCTCTCGGTGGGCTCCCCCCATCCACGCGGGTACGGTTCCTTTCCCCGACTCCTGGGACATTACGTCCGGGACATGGGCGCCCTGACGCTGGAGTCGGCGGTCCACAAGATCACGCAGATGCCAGCGCGGAAGCTCCGGATCCCCGACCGGGGTGTGATCGCGGAGGGTAACTGGGCCGATCTCGTGGCGTTCGACCCGGACGGAGTCCGGGATACCGCCACCTTCGACGATCCCCACCAGTATCCCGAGGGCATCCCCCACGTGGTGGTGAACGGGGTGCTCACCCTCCGGGACGGGGAGCACACCGGTCGTCTGGGCGGCCGGGGCGTGAAGGGCGCAGCCGCCACGGACTGACCCCCGGTAGGGGCCAGGGGAGTTGCGCGTGGTCCCGGCCACCGCGGCCGGGCCGCCTAGGAGTAGAAGAGGCCGGGCCGCCTAGGAGTGGAAGAGGCCGGGCCGCCTCAGAAGCGGTACGTGTACTGCGCCTTCAGGGAGGCCCCACGGGAGAGGGTCACGAAGTCGCGCCGCGGATCCAGCAGGTCCTCCGGGTCGTAGCGCCAGTTCTGGGAGAAGACGAGGAAGACGTCGTTGCCCGGCTTCACGATCCAGCGCAGGCGGGTGAAGAGTCCCACCAGCTCCGACTGATCGTCGTACTGGAGCTGCCCGGTGACGGCCACCCATGGCGACGGCGTCCAGTCGGTCTCCAGCTCGTAGAGAGACGCGGTGAAGCTCCCGTCGGGGAGCGTGACCTCGTTGTGCTGGATGTTGGTCGAGAAGGTGATGCCCGGTCGGGGGCGGAAGCTCACCCGTCCCCCGAAGCCGGTCCGGTCCCCGTTCCAGAAGCCACCCCAGTTGACATTGCCGAAGAGGGAGACCTTCCGTCGGCCCGCCGTGCGCGCGTTCACTCGGTAGTTCCAGACGGTGTACCCACCGGGCTCGATGAAGATGTCTTGTGGCTGGACGCTCCGATCGGGGTTGAAGCCCGACTCCAGGTACTCGTAGGTCCGCGTCGCCCGAACGTCGATGTTGTCGCCACTCTCGAAATCGAGCCCCAGGAGGCTGAGCTCCCACTCCCGCTCCTCCACGCCGCCCGCGCCCTCCATGAGGTAGGGGTCGGCGCCGGGAAAGCTCCTGTCCAGGCTCACCAGCTCACGGAACTGGACGGAGAAATCGAGCCGACGGAGCCAGGAGATGCCGGGGGTCCGGGGATGCCAGCCGACGTTGGGTTCGATGCGTCGGAAGTTGTTCCGACTGACGAAGCCGACGGCGGGTCGATAGTCGTCGCCGAACTGTCGGTACGAGAGGTGGGCGGTCCAGACGTCGTTGGGATAGTTGAAGCGAATGCCGTGCGCCGAGCGCGTCCGGAAGGAGAGCGGCTCGTACTCGGGATTCGCTTCGCTGAGCGGGTTCGTGTTCCAGACGACGAAGGCTTCCACCTCGAAGTTCTTCTCCCCGAGAAAGTACCGCGTGTTGAAATCGAGATCGAAACCGATGGTGTGCTCGTCGGGTGGATCGACGGCGTCCTCCACCGTCGGGTCGGGCCACGTGGCACGACGGGTGTAGATGCCACCCAGCGCCGACTGCTCGAAGAGCTGCCGACGGACGCGAGCCACCGTGAACGACTCCCTGGGGACGGTCCGCTGGACGGAGCTGTCGGCCTCGATCTCCAGGTAATCGTGCTCGGCCGTCCCGATCTGATAGAAGCCGAGCTCGTAGGCGCCGGCCTGACCGGTGAGCCGCGTTCCGTAGAGGATGGGGATCTGCTGGCCCTCGTTGAGACCGATGCGTCTCGAGAAGAACGGCTGGGGCCCGCTTCGGGGCGCGAAGGAGAAGACGCCCGATCCTTCGAGGAAGAAGTCCCGCCGCTCGGAGAGCCGGATGGGGAATCGGGTGAGATTCACTCGCCGCTCGTCGCTTTCCACCTCCGCGAAGTCGGTGTTGAGGCTCAGCGACGCGCGGAGACTGGAGGTGATGGAGTAGTTGACGTCCAGGCTCACGTCGCTGGGAAACGTCGTCTCGTCGTAATCCGTCGGGACGTTCTCCGGGTCGGGGGCAGGAACGTTCTTCCAGCTCTGGATCCCCGACGCCACGGCCTCGAGCCCGACGCCCTGCGACATGCCTTCCAGGCCTCGCAGCTCGCCGGCGAAGACCGGACTGCGGAGCCCTTCGCTGCGACGCCATCCCCGCCAGAGGATCTCCTCGTTCTTGCGCCGGATCGTGCGCTGGAAGTTGATGCCCCACACGCTCTGATCCGGATTGAAGTTCAGCGTCCGGAAGGGAATGCGGATCTCCGCCGACCATCCGTCGTCCAGGATCGCGGTACGGGCCTCCCATATGCCGTCCCAGGCCCGGCCGCCCCCCCCTCGGAAGCGGTCGCCCCCGCCCCCCGTGAGAATGGCGTCGCCCATCATCCCGGCGGCGTTGATCTCGAAGAAGTACCCCGTGCGACCGTCGCGGAAGGTGTCCAGGATCCACATGAAGCGGTCGTCGGTGGAGAGGAAGGCGTCGCGCTCCCTCTGGTAGGCGAGGATCTGCGTGGGATCGTCGTAGATCATCGCGCCGATGTAGAGGTCGTCCTCGTCGTAGACCACGCGAATCGCCGTCTCCGCCGTCGGCTCCCCTCCCTCCACCGGCTCCTGCTGCGTGAAGTCGGTGATGGGCACGGCCCGATCCCAGACGGCCTCGTCCAGACGACCGTCCAGGTCGATGTCGGCCCCGTCGTCGGATCGGTGGGCGATCAGGGGGACCGGCGTGCCGTCGTCCTCCTCGCTCTGCTGGGACGCGACGGCCTGCGGCGCGACAGCCAGGATGGCCGCGAGGGCGAGTATGCGTGCGACGGCGGCGGAGGCCGACGGCTTCATGCGGGATGCTCCGGAAGCTGGGGCAGGTAGATGGCGGATACGTGCGTCTGAAAGACACGGCCCCGGGGATGCTTTGTTGGCCCTTCGTGGCCGATTTTACAAGATCTGTGCACACCTCTTACCCGGACCTTCGGCTTAGATTCCAGCCCATGGACACGGAGCCCACCTTCAGGGACATGGCCCGCCGGCTCGAGGCGCGCTTCCGGAGCGACGTGCGCGAGACCTGGACCGACGACGAGTTCGAGGCTTGGGCGCACCGGGTCTTCGCTCACCAGTACCAGCACTGCTCGCCGTATCGGGCGTTCTGCCGACGGAGAGGTGTCACGCCGGAGGGCGTGACGTCGTGGCGAGACGCGCCCGCCGTACCCGCCACGGCGTTCAAGCACTTCGATCTAGTCTCGGGATCCGGGGTCGAGGCGATCTTCCGCACCAGCGGCACGACCCGGGGGAGGGAGGACCGCGGCCGACACCTCGTCCCCAGGCTCGACCTGTATCGTGCGTCCCTTGTACAGCCGTTTCGGAGAGCGCTGCTCGGAGACATCGACGTGGAAGACGTGGCGAAGGTCCCCTTCCTCTCCCTCATCCCTTCGCCGGAGGAGGCGGTCGATTCCTCGCTGTCCTTCATGGTGGGATCGGCGGCGGAGCAGATGGGGGCCCGGATCTTCTGGCTCGTGTCGGGAGACGGCGCCTGGCGGTGGGAGGCCGTGGAGGCGGCCCGGGAGGGCCTCGCCGGTGACCACGCGCCCGCGCTCCTACTGGGAACGGCCCTGTCGTTCGTCCACCTCGTGGAGGATGTGCGAGGAGGTGGCGCGCCCGCTCTCGCGGCCCTGGCGGGGGAGCTGCCACCGGCGAGCCGGGCCATGGAGACCGGAGGATTCAAGGGGTCTCGACGTCGGGTTTCCCGCCTAGAGCTCCATCGGCGGATCCAGGAGGTCACCGGGATCCCCGGGCACCGCATCGTCAACGAGTACGGGATGACCGAGCTCCTGTCCCAGCTCTGGGAGCCGATACTCCTCGAGGGCCCCGAGTCCAGGGGCCTCCACCGTCCGCCTCCGTGGCTGCGGGTCCAAGCCCTGGACTCCATGACGCTTCGAGCCGTTCCCGAAGGCGAGCCCGGCCTCCTGGCCTTCTTCGATCTGGCCAACCTCGGCTCCATCGCCCACGTGCTCACCGAGGATGTGGGCAGCGTCCAGGGGGGCCGGGTGCGACTTCAGGGACGGACCGCCGGCGCCGAGCCTCGCGGCTGCTCCCGGGCCATGGACGATCTGATGAGCGCGGCGTCCGGTGGCTGACGCGGGGGGGCCCGGCACCCGAGGTCGACGCGCCGGAGCCCAGGCCGAGCCCCTCGCGGGGGTCGAGGCTCCTCCCACGCCGGCGGAGCTGGCGCGCACGCTGGACCGACTCCGGGGCGAGGCCGACGCGCTGCGCGGGCGCGGCGTTCGGGAGCTCCAGGCGCTTCTGGGTCGGGTCGGAGCGCGCTTCCTGGACGAAGACGACCCCCTGCGCTCGCAGGCCCTCGCGGAGCTGCCCGACTCCGCCGGCATCTCTCCGGCCATGGCCCGGGAGATCCTGGACGGGATGGCCCGGGACTGGACGGAGGAGCGATTGTCGGAGATGCTGACCCGGGACCTGGGAGAGCCCACCGTTCTGGACGCCCTTGTCGGCGGCAGGATGGCCGTGGGGCCGGGCCTCTGCCTCCAGGTCGTATCGGGAAGCGTGCCCGGCGTGGCCGTCCACGCGCTGCTCCGGAGCGTTCTGGTGAAGGCGCCCACGCTCCTCAAGCCCGGCGTGGGCGACACCTTGCTCCCGGGACTCTTCCGCCGGGGTCTGGCCGAGGAGGATCCCTCGCTGGCCGCGGCGCTCGCGGTCGTCTACTGGCCGGGCGGCTCCACCGAGCTGGAGCGGGTGGCCCTGGCCGCGGCGGAGGTCGCGGTGGTGTACGGCTCCGACGAGACCGTCGGATCGCTGCGGGCCCTGGCGCCGGCCACCACCCGCTTCGTCGGATACCATCACCGGGTCGGGCTGGGGATCGTGGGCCGGGACGTCCGGTCCGTGGAGCGGACGGCCGCCGAGGTGGCCCGGGCCGCGGTGATGTTCGAGCAGCGGGGATGCGTCTGCCCGCAGCTCCTCTACGTGGAGGAGGGCGGCGCGGTCGACCCCGATCGATTCGCGGAGATCCTGGGAGACGCTCTGGCCGACGTCGAGACGTGGTTCCCGGCCCCGGAGGCCGGACTCGACCGGAGCGCCCTCCAGCAGCTTCGGGGCACGGCGGAGATCCAGGCCGGGATGGGCCCCCTGGAGGTCCACCACGGGGGCGCGGAGGCGACGTGGACCGTGATCTACGAGCCGGAGCCCCTGGTGGGCTCCTTCCGGGCGCCGCGCACGCTCCGGGTTCGCCCCGTCCCGGATGTTTCGGAGCTCCCCGAATTCCTGGCTCCCTTCGAGCGTCACCTCCAATCGGTGGGGTACGCCGGATTGGGATCCCGGGCGACCTCGACGGCCGAGGCGCTGGGACGCGCCGGAGCCTCGCGGATCACGCCCTTCCGGGGGCTCGCCTTTCCTCCGCCGTGGTGGCTCCACGACGGTCAGGGCCCGATCCGGGCCCTGGTTCGATGGGTGGAGCTGGAAAGGTGAGTGACGAGCCCGGGGTCGGGGATCGCCGCCGGGGCTATCCTTCGGGCTGCTGCTCGGACCGCCAGACGACCATCTGGCGTCCTCCCCGCGGATTCTCTTCCACTCGCACCGTGAGGGAGTCGCCCTCATCGATGCCGAGATCCTCACGCATTTCCTGCGGAATCGTGACGCGTCCGCCGACGCCAACGCTGACGTCCGTGTAGTAGAGCGTACGATAGATGGCCATCTATACTCCTCGAGAGTTACCGTGCAGCCGACTAATGTAAACAATGACTCCGGGTTGCGGTACGTGGCGGAGGACGAAGGGGCGTACGCCATCCGTCTCCGGGGGGTCACCAAGCGTTTCGGGGCGCAGACCGCCGTGGATCGCCTGGACTTCGACGTCCCTCGCGGCGTGGTCTACGGCCTCCTCGGTCCCAACGGTTCGGGGAAGACCACCACCATCCGGATGATCATGGGCATCCTCCATCCCGACGAGGGTCGCGTGACCCTCTTCGGAGGTGATCCGGGCCGGGCCAGGCGGACCCGGGTCGGCTACCTACCCGAGGAGCGGGGGCTGTACAAGAAGATGCGCTGCCTCGACGTCATCACCTTCCTCGCCGAGATCCGCGGCGTGCCGCGGCACGAGGGTCGCCGGAAGGGTGGGGCCTGGCTGGAGCGTCTCGGTCTTTCCGCGTGGGCCGATCGCAGGGTCGAGGATCTCTCCAAGGGGATGCAGCAGAAGGTGCAGTTCGTGAGCACTGTCATCCACGAGCCGGAGCTCCTGATCCTGGACGAGCCGTTCGCGGGGCTCGATCCTATCAACCAGGACGTGCTGGAGGAGATTGTCCGGGACTTCCACGCCCAGGGGACGACGATCCTCTTCTCCACGCATCTCATGGACCAGGCAGAGCGGCTCTGCCAGCGCGTCTGTCTCATCTCCGACGCCCGGAAGGTGCTGGACTCCGACCTCCGCGCCCTCAAGGCTTCGGAGCGGAGAGGCGTCCTGGCCGTGGAGTTCGAGGGACCCGACGGCTGGCTCCACGGGCCCGAGATCCAGAGCGTGGAGCGCTCCGACGCGGGGCTTCACCTGCTCCTGCGAGAGGGCGCCGACCATCAGCGGATCCTGGAAAGGGGCATCTCGGCCGGCGCTCGTTTCTCTCGCTTCCAGCTCGTGGAGCCCAGGCTGCACGAGATCTTCGTCCGCCATGCCGGGATGGAGACCGGCTCGGGGGGAGCGCGGTGATGTGGGGCAACGTCCGGGCCGTCGTTCGCCGTGAGTATCTGCAACGGGTGCGCTCACGGTGGTTCGTCGCGTCGACCCTCTTCGCTCCCCTCTTCCTGTTCGCGGTCATGGTCCTTCCCAGCTGGTTCACGTCCGGTGACCAGCCCGAGGAGCGGAGCCTAGCCGTGGTGGACGGAACCGGCGTGCTCTACGAGCGCCTGGCCCCGCTCCTGGAGGAGGCCGGATACGACGTTCATGAGCAGCGGTGGCATGCCGACGTCGTCACCGAGCTGAGAGGGGAGTCCGCAGCGGGGATCATCAGCGGCTTTCTGATGGTGGACGAGCTCACTCTGGAGACGGGAGAGGCCATCTTCTACACGCGGTTTCCCCCGAACCCTCTCCGCCGGGCGACCCTTCGCGGCTCCATCGCTCGGGCGGCCCTCGAGTTCCAGCTCGAGCAGCGGGACGTGGACGCGGACGCGCTCCTCCGGGGCGGTGAGCTGGAGGTGGAGCCACTGGGGGACTTCGGCGCGGACAGCCGGGAGCCCCGCTTCCTCGTCGCCTACGTCGGGTCCTTCCTCCTGTACATGGTGATTCTCATCTACGCCATCGCGGTGATGCGGGCGACGCTGGAGGAGAAGACCAGCCGGATCGTCGAGGTCATCGTCTCCTCGATGGAGCCGTGGCACCTCATGCTGGGCAAGATCGTCGGCGTCGGAGCGGTGAGTCTCACCCAGCTCACGATCTGGCTCGTCCTGGGAATCCTCCTCGTGGTGAGCGGCCTGCCCATGCTCGTCGCCGCCGAGCCCGGTCTCGCGGATCTCTCCAGGATCACGCAAGCTCTGCCCGACGCGGGCATGATCGCCCTCTTCGTGGGCTTCTTCGTCTTCGGCTTCTTCATGTATTCGGGTCTCTACGCGGCCGTCGGCGCCATGTGCAACAGTGACGAGGAAGCCCAGCAGGCCCAGCTCCCGGTGATCCTGTTCATCGTCGTGCCCGTCATCATGGTGGTGGGCGTCATCGAGGACCCGAGCTCCAACCTCTCGGTGGGGCTCTCCCTCTTTCCCCTCTTCACCCCCATCCTCATGTGGGCTCGGGTCGCCGGAGGCACCGTTCCGCCGGTGGAGATCGCCCTTTCCTTCGTCCTCATGGCGTTGGCGACGCTGGGCATCGCGTGGGTGGCGGGGAGGATCTACAAGGTGGGCATCCTCATGGCCGGAAAGCGGCCGACGCTTCCGGAGCTGTGGCGGTGGATCCGGGAAGCCTAGACGCGCGCTCCTGCGCTACTCGTCTTCGATGGGGTCCGGCAGCGCGGATCGGAGCATCCCCTGGAGCTGACGGTTGTCGAACCGCCGGGCCTTGTAGACGGCTTCCTCGTAGCTGTCCTCGATGATGATGATCGTCGTCTCCGCGACGGGCGGTCCACCCTCCTCCGCCGAGGGGGGCTCGAATCGGATCTTCGCCCGGTGGGTCCGGGGATGCCTGGGATCGTTCTCGAAGTCGAGATAGGCTTCCCAGATCAGGCCTTCGTACGCGAGGGTGGCCAGGTGCACACCAGGGGTGGAGTCGGATGCGCGGCGGGACGAGGTCATGGCGAGTCCGATGCGCGGAGGGACGAGGTCACTGAATGACGATAGAGGTTGGCGGGCTACGCGTCACGCCCTTCGTCGAAGCAAGCGGCGTGCCGCGGCGAACGCCTCGCGCATTTCCCTCATCTCCGACGGCCCGAGGTTCTCGCTGCCGTACCGTTCCCGCAGGTAGAGGTCCACGACCCGCTCCGCAGGCGCCCTCGCCCCCGACCGCGTCCGTGCGATGCGCCGCACGAGCGCGAGCGGCGTCGTGCCGGGACTCACCGGAATGCCGGCCCGAACCGACTCGGAGCGAAGCCGGGCGTAGAGGCGCGTCACGGGGTCGAGACGCTCCCGTCCCATGCTTCGCAGCCAGTACCAGGCGACCGCGGCGAGGAGGAGGACGGCCAGGAACGTGAACGGGCTGGGTCCCTCGGGCTCGTCCTCCATCGCCGCGTCCGGACGGGACAGCTCTTCCATGGTCCGCTCGCCCAGGAGGCCGGCGAAGATCCCCACCTGATCGTCGACGCTGTAATCGAGCACCCACTTGTTCCACCGGTGCTGGATTCCATCGAAGAGGATCCGGCCGGGCCAGAACCACGACGAGGCCACCTCCCCGGTGCCGCTCCCTGCCGGCGTCGGATCGAAGGTGATCCATCCGTATCCGGAAAACCAGACTTCGACCCACGAGTGCGCCTCGTTCTGCGTCACCACCAGATAGTTGCCGAAGTCGTTCCACTGGCCTCCGAGGAAGCCGTTCACGTTGCGAGCCTCGATGCCGAGGGTGCGGAGTAGGACCACCATGGCGGTGCTGAAGTACTCGCAGTGACCCGCCTGCCGGTCGAAGAGGAAGTGTTCCAGGGTGGCTTCGCGCGCCGTGGCCGGAAGCTGTCGAGTGTAGGCGAAGCCCTGGAGCCAGCGCTGGACGGCCCGAGCCCGGTCGTACCGGTTGTCGATGCCGGCGGTGAGAGAGTCGGCGAGTGCGGCGATGCGGGGATCCAGATTGCGGGGGAGCTGCAGGAAATGGTCCGAAGGCAGGTATCCACGGGCGGGCTCCCGGAGGACGTCCGCCGTCGGCTTCCCGCTGCGGGAGTACGCCGTGTAGGCGGGAGCACCGCGCCCCCAGTAGAGGAAGTCCCCGGCGTTGTCGAAGAGTGGCTGGATGCCGTTGTCACCGTCGATGTCGAGCGCGGGATGGAGGGCGAACAGGACCCGGGAGTCCAGGGCCGATCCGAAGATCCGTTGCTCGACGATCTCGCTGCGCCATCGCTCCCGATACCAGGAGCCTGGAGCGGCCGAGGGCGGCAGATCCCCGGAGCGGCTCCATCGCACGCCGTCGAACCGGTCGTACGATCGGCCCCGCCAGTGGAGGCTCCCAAGACCGCCGGGCGCGCTGTCGGGAAACTCCACGCGGAGCACGATCTCCGGGTTGGCGCGGATGGTGGATCCGTGGGCGCCCAGGGAGACCTGATCACTGAAGCCCGCGATGGAGCTGGCGGGTGTGTCGCCCCGGCCCGCCCAACCCTCGGAGACGCGGGGGAACGTGACGAAGACGAGGAGCGCGACCACGAGGATCACGCCGGAGAGGCCGCCGGTGGTGGCCAGAAGCCCTCTCCCCAGGGGCACCTCCCGGACCTGATGCCGCTCGGACTGCCGTCGGAGATGCCCCACCAGGAGGGCCACGGTGGCCAGCGCGACGTACGAGACGAAGGCGATGAGGAAGAGGATCCCCGGGCGGTATGCCGTCGACGCCAGGACGAGGGCGAAGGAGAGCGCGTAGAGCCGGAGATCGTTGGGGGCGTCCAGGGACCGGAGGGACTCGGCAGCCAGCAGCAGGAGGAGGAGATCCACCACGGGGATGACCACGTCGTCCTGCCATACGAGCACGTGGGCCAGGGCCCGGAGCACGAGGAGCGTCGCCAGAGGGAGCCAGAGACGCTCCAGGCGGGCGGACAGCTCGGAGTCCGGTTGCCAGAAGAACGCCACACCGAGGGCCGCGGCGGACAGCAGGGCCGAGACCCACTCGAATCCCGCGCCCCCGGCGAAGGCCAGGAGGCCCGCGAACCCCATGCCCACGGCGAGGCGGCGGTGAAGGAGGCGGAGGTTCATGCCACGCCCTCCTCGGCCTCCGTCGCGCCTCCCACGGCGAGCACGTCGCCCCACCCCGTACCCCCGTCGATGGAGACCAGGACGCACGACTCCCGGGGGACCGGAGCGGCGGGCCCGGGGGCGTCGGGCTCGAAGTCGACGCGGGCGAGCATGTCCAGGGCGCGCTCCAGGTGTCCTGCACCGTCGCCCGTCTCCAGGAGCTCGTCGCCCACCACCATCGCGAATGGCCGGTGCCGGGAGACGGCACGCGCCGCCAGCGCCGCCGCCACCTCGATGGCCACCTCCGCGGGCCCGCCCGGCTCGCCCCGGATGTCCAGACAGATCCAGAGCGTCTGGGCGCCGTCTCGCTCGTACTGTCGGAGGACCGGCTCCCGGAGGCGTGCCGAGGATTTCCAGTGAATGTCCCGGGAGTCGTCACCGATGCGATACGCCCGGAGACTGCGGTACTCCCCCCGTGCTCCCGACGCCCCCCGGGAGGAGAGCCCGACCCGGGGGATGCGCCCGGCGCCCGGGCTCGGCTCGCGCACCCGCCGGTCGGTCCTGGGCCATACCACGACCTCGCCCGGGATCTCCAGATCCCGCTCCTTGCGGAAGAGGCCGAAGGGGAAGCCGGTGGAGAGCGTGACCCTCCTCAGCGGATAGATGCCCCGGCGGACGAAGCTGTTCACCGAGCGGACCGTGGCGCGTCCTCCGGGCGCCACGTGGGGGAGGAACGCCCTCTCCGGCAGCCCCTCCTCGGAGATCTCGATGGCCATCGAGGGAAGCCGGCCCTTCCGGTTCGTCACGTCGTAGAAGAGACGCAGATCGTGTCCGACCGTCACCGAGCGCGGACCCCGTCGCCGGATCCGCAGTCCCCGGATGGCCTGCTCGGAGAGCCAGGAGCTGACGGCGATGAATCCCAGCATGGCGCCCAGGAGCAGATAGAGGAGGTTGTTCCCGGTGTTCATGGCGGCGAAGCCCACCGCCGTCGTGCCCAGCGTGAAGAGGAGCCCCCCGGAGGTGAAGCGGATCCGACGCCAGGCTCGGAGCCGACCTCGGAGCTCGCGCACGACGCCGCCGGCCCGGCGGATCCGCTGGGCCAGGAGCTCCGCGCCCGCCTCGACCCCGGGGCCCGTCTCGACCCTGGAGCCCGTCTCGACCCTGGAGCCCGTCTCGACCCTGGAGCCCGACCCGACCCTGGAGCCCGACCCGACTCGCGCGCCCGATCCGGCTCGCGCGCCCGATCCGGCTCCCGAACCCGGCCCCCCTGCCTGCCCGCTCACGCCCGGCATCCCTTCCTCAGAGGGGCGCCTCCACCTCTTCCAGGATCCCCTCGAGGATGTTCGCCGCCTCGTCGTGGGTGTCGAACGTGGTGCCGGACGCGCCAGCGGGCAGAATGCGATGCGCGAGGCAGGGGATGATCAGCTCCCGGACGTCGTCGGGGATCAGATACGTCCGCCCGTGCGTCAGGGCAAAGGCCCGCGCGGCCCGGAAGAGGGCGATGTTGCCCCGGGGGCTGACCCCCATGCGCAGCTTCGGCGTCGCCCGCGTGCGATGGACCACCGCCATGAGGTAGTCGAGGATGGCCGGGTCGACCTGGACCTCCTCGATGCGCTCCTGCAGCGCGAGGACCTGGCTCGGCGAGAGGACCGTCTGCAGGCGATCGACGGTGGGCTCCAGGGACTTCGACTCCGTGAGGATCCTCCGCTCGGCTTCGGCGTCGGGATAGCCGATCGTGATCCGCATGAGGAACCGGTCCAGCTGGCTTTCCGGCAGAGGATACGTGCCGTGGTGCTCCAGGGGATTCTGCGTCGCCATGACCAGGAACGGACGGGGCAGCTCGAAGGTCCGGTCATCGATGGTGACCCGATCGTCCTGCATCGCCTCCAGAAGCCCGCTCTGCGTACGAGGCGGCGCGCGATTGATCTCGTCGGCCACCACCACGTTGGTGAAGATGGGGCCCTTCCGGATCTCGAACTCGGCGGTGCGCGGGTTGTAGACCGAGACGCCCAGGACGTCGGAGGGGAGAAGGTCCGAGGTGAACTGGATCCTCTTGAAGCCCAGACCCAGCGTCTTGGCGAGGGCATGGGAGAGGGTGGTCTTGCCCACCCCCGGGACGTCCTCGAAGAGCACGTGGCCCCGGGCGAGGAGGGCCGCCATGGCCAGACGCACCACCTCCTTCTTCCCGTGGAAGACGGTCTCGACCTCCTTGACCAGGTGATCGAGGAGCTCGAGAGAGGGCCGTGACTCCCTCGCCTGTGTCGCGGTGGTGGTGTCGGACAAGAATCCGCCTGATCCGGGTTCGCCTACGGCGCGGGGATATAAACACCCGCCTGGTTCAAAAGGTTCTGGCACCCGTCTGATCCGAAAGGTTCTCGACGGCGGGTCACGACGCAACGCTCGCGCCGAGCCCCCGGCTGCGACGCGGGCCGCGACGTGCGCGTCCCGGAGCAGGCGCCGGGGTCCGGGATCTCCACGATGCGGGCCTCCGGATGACTCCCCGCTGCAGAGCCCCGGAAGCCACCTCCCCGACGGTCCCGAAAATGCCCCGTAGCGGGTTGACCTCTCGCGATGGGCAACGGTAGGTTCAGTCCGTTTCCCGGGGCTTGTTCCGTTTTTCACAAGCTTCTTGTGACGCGACAATCCCTGCCTTGCGCCCGCGGTCCGGGGCGTATCCGATGCGTGAAGGAGCAGCGGTTTCGAATGAAAACGCACTGGCTGATCGGCGGTCTCGCCGGCGTCTTCGCACTGGGAGGCCTCGCCTTCGTCCAGGGAGGAGACAGCCAAGGCGGCGAAGGGGCCGCGGCGCAGGCCGAGGTGGGGCAACCGATCGCGTTTCCACACGATCGGCACGCGGGAAGCCAGGAAGGACAGAACAACATGGACTGCATGTACTGCCACTTCTCGGCAGAGCGGTCCAAGAGCGCGGGCGTTCCCTCGGTCCAGTCGTGCTGGGGATGCCACCAGGTGATCCCCGGCCAGACCGAGCAGGCTCAGCAGGAGATCGCCCGGC
>JAWVZK010000006.1:0-43220 GCA_033722275.1 Longimicrobiales bacterium
CCGATGGGGATGGGCGAGTCTTCGTACGCCCGAGGGCGCATCCCTTCGGGCAGGAAGAGGTGTCGGGGCACGCGGTCGAAGAGCTGGAGGATCTCCAGGTCGTCGATTCCGTGAGCCCTCACGTCTTCGATGAGCTTCCGCCGATAGCCGGCGTAGCGGACGTCGTCTAGAGGGTCAGATCCCACTGTCGAATGTCCTCGATCAGCCCGTAGTTGGTGAGGTCGAGATGAAGAGGCGTGACCGAAACGTAACCCTCCTCGATGGCCTGGAAGTCCGAGTCGTCCGAGCCCCGCCACGTGGCGACGCCTCCGCCGATCCAGAAATACTCCCTCCCCGACGGGTCGTCGGCCCGGGTGATGGAGTCGGCGTAGCGCCTCCGACCGAGAGAGGTGATCCGGATGCCCTTGACCTCCTTCGGGGGGATGGCGGGCAGGTTCACGTTCAGAAGGGTGTGCTCGGGAAAATCGTCGCGTCCGAGGATGCCCCTCAGGATCCGGGTGACGAGCTCCTCGAACCCCTCCAGCTCCTCGGGGAACTCTCCGCAGTACGAGAGCGCCACGGCCGGAATGCCGATGACGGTCGCCTCCATCGCCGCCGCCACCGTTCCCGAGTACAGGACGTCCTCGCCCATGTTGGAGCCGTGGTTCACACCGGAAAGGACCACGTCGGGGCGCTCGGGAAGGAGCTCGTTCACCGCGAGGATGACGCAGTCCGTGGGCGTTCCGTCGACCATCCAGGCCCCGTCCCGGGCTCGCCGCGCTCGCAGCGGGTGGTGCAGCGTGAGCGAGTTGCTGGTCGCGCTCTGCTCCCGGTCGGGCGCGCAGGTCGTCACCGATCCCAGGGCGCTGGCCGCACGTCCCAGCACGCTGATCCCGGTGGCGAGATAGCCGTCGTCGTTGGTGCAGAGAATCTTCATGGGCAGCGGGTACCTCCTCGCGAGAAGGCGGTTCCGCACGAGCCGCCGCCCGGGCCTCGCGACCAGGGGCGGAGCCGCCGCGGCGTGCACGAGGCCCGGCGCGGTGGACAGGTGCTCAGCCGCCGTCCTCGTCCTCGGGCGGCGTCAGGAGGTCGCGGAGCTCCTCGAGCTCCGTCTTGATGCCGGTGAGGAAGTCGGGAGCCACCACGTCGTGGCGCTCTTCCTCCAGGTCGCCTTCCTTGCGCATCTCGGCCAGCTTCTGGTTCGCGCCCTCGATGGTGTACTTCTCGTCGTAGAGGAGGTTCTTGATGAGGAGCACGATCTCCACGTCCCGCTGGCGGTAGACACGATTGCCCGCCCGGTTCTTCGTCGGGTGGAGCACCTGGAACTGGGTCTCCCAGTATCGCAGGACGTGCGGCTTGAGCCCAGAGAGATCGCACACCTCACCGATGGAATAGTAGACCTTCTTCGCAACAGGCTCGTTCACCATCCACCTCCGGTCACGACCACTCCTCGGGCTTCGGTTCACGGAGCATCAGCTCCTGGAGGGCGTCGACCGGGTCCCGGCCCTCCTCCACGATGGCGTACACCTGCTCGGCGATGGGCATCTCCACGCCGTGTGCGCCCGCCAGCTGATGGACGGCGCTGGCGGTCTTGACGCCCTCCGCCACCGCCGTCATCTCCGAGAGGATGTCGTCCAGCGACTCCCCCTGTCCCAAACGGTACCCCACCGTACGGTTGCGACTCAAGCCGCCCGTGCACGTGAGGACCAGATCGCCCATGCCGGCCAGGCCGTAGAACGAGGCCTGGCTGGCGCCCATGGCCACCCCAAGCCGCGTGATCTCGGCGAGTCCCCGGGTGATGAGCGCTGCCGTCGTGTTGTGCCCGTAGCCCAATCCGGCGGTCATCCCCGCCGCCAGGGCGATGACGTTCTTGAGCGCGCCACCCAACTCCACGCCGACGACGTCGGGATTCGTGTACACCCGGAACCAGGGGGTCTGGAAGAGGCCCTGGACCCAGAGCCTGGCATCCCGGTCCGCGCTGGCCACCACGACCGCGGTGGGCTCCCTGTCGGCCACCTCCCGGGCGAAGCTCGGACCGGAGAGGACGCAGAATCTCTCCATGGGCGCCTGGCCGAGGGACGCCCGGATCACCTCGTCCATACGCTGGAGGCTACCGAGCTCGATCCCCTTCGACGCACTCACCACCACCGCTCCCGCGGGCACGTGGGGAGCGGCTGCGTCCATCACCGCGCGGACGAACTGGGACGGGCTCACCGACACCACGAGCTCGGCATCGTCCAGCGCCGAAGCCACGTCGCTGTGGGCATCGATCCCGGCGGGAAGGGTCACGCCTTCCAGGTAGGGGTTCTCCCGTCGGCGATTGATGGCCGCCGCCACCTCGTCCTCGTAGGACCACAGGGCGACGGAATGCCCCTTCTCCGCCAACACCTTCGAGAGTGCCGTTCCCCAGGAGCCGGCGCCGAGGATCGTGACCCGAGCTCCGTCGCTCACGGAGACGATCCGTCGGCCGCCGAATCGGTGGCCCCCGAACGTCCGAAACGATTCTCCTGGCCGCGGAGGAGACGGCCGATGTTGGAGCGGTGCATCCAGATGACGAAGGCGGCGAGGGCCGCGGCGAACCAGACCAGCGTACGTCCGCCCTGATGGGGTGTGAACGCGATGAGGAACGGGAGCGCGAAAGCGGCTGCGATGGAGCCCAGGGAGACGTAGCCCGTGGGCAGCGTCAGACCGAGCCAGATGAGCAGACCGAAGAGGACGGCCCACGGTGCGAGACCGAGGAACACCCCCGCGCTGGTGGCCATCCCCTTCCCTCCCTTGAAGCCGACCCAGAGGCTGAACATGTGCCCCAGGATGGCCGCCGTCCCGAAGGCCAGCGTCCCTCCGAAGCCCACTCCGGCGAGGTCGGCGAAGACCACCACCGGGATCCAGCCCTTGGCGATATCGATCACGACCACAGGCACCGCCGACTTCCATCCCAGGATCCGGAACGCGTTGGTAGCGCCCAGGTTACCCGACCCGTGCTCACGTAGATCCACACCGTGGAAGGCGCGGCCGACCCAATAGCTCGTGGGCGTGGCGCCGAGGAGATACGAGAGCCCGAGATAGGCGTAGATCACCGTCACGTCCTGGTCGCAGCCTCGTCCTTGCCGCTCCGGATACGAAGGCGGATGGGTGTGCCCATGAAGCCCCACGCGTTCCGGAAGCCGTTGTGAAGGTACCGAATGTAGTGGTCGGGCACGGACTTCGGAAAGTTGGCGAAGAGGGCGAAGGAAGGGGGTCGTACCGAGACCTGTGTGGCGTACTTGATCCTCACGGGTCGGCCCCGGTGGTGGGGGGGCGGCTGGCGGCCCACCAACTCCCGGAGCACCTCGTTGACCTCGTGGGTCTCGATACGACGCGAGCGCTCCTCGTTCACCTCGAGGATGAGGTCGAGGCAGCGGCGGATGCGTTGCCCGGTGAGGGCCGACGTGAACAGGATGGGGACCCACTGGAGGAAGGGGATCCGCTCACGCATCCGCTTCGTCCAGAGGGGAGCCGTGTGGGTGTCCTTCTCCACCAGATCCCACTTGTTGGCGAGCAGGATCAGTCCTCGGCCGGCATCCCATGCCGTCTGGGCAATCCGGATGTCCTGGGCGTGGAGGGTCTCCTCGCTGGCGTCGACCAGGAGGACGCACACGTCCGCCGTGTGCACGACCCGGTCCGTGCGAAGGGCGCTGTAGTACTCCAGGCTGTCCTTGACCCGGGTCTGGCGGCGCAGTCCGGCCGTATCCACGAAAACGAGGGTCCGGTCGTGATACCGGAACGCCGTGTCGATGGGATCCCGCGTGGTGCCGGCCCGCTCGGAGACCACCACCCGCTCTTCGCCCATGAGGCGGTTCACGAAGCTGCTTTTGCCCACGTTGGGCTTGCCCACCACCGCCACCCGGATCGACTCCTCCTCCTCGGCAGCCTCCGGTGCGTCGGGGAGGACCTCGAGGAGCCGGTCCAGAAGATCGCCGGAGCCCTTCCCCGAGAGGGCGCTCACCGGGACCGGCTCACCGATCCCCAGGGACCAGAAGTCCAGATGCCCCTGATCGGTGGGGAGGTTGTCCATCTTGTTGACCACCAGGACGACGGGCTTGTCCGCCTTCCGCAGCACCGTGGCGAGTCGTTCGTCCAGCGGGTGCACGCCCGTCTTGCCGTCGACCAGGAAGAGGATGGCGTCGGACTCCTCCACGGCAAGCATCGCCTGCTCCTTGATGGCGGAATCCAGCTCCTCGTGGCTCCCCTCCACCACGCCGCCGGTGTCGACGATGAAGAACTCGCGACCGGCCCAGTCGGCTCGGGCGAAGTTGCGGTCCCGGGTCACCCCCGGCCGATCGTCGACGATGGCCACCCGGTGTCCGAGGACGCGGTTGAAGAAGGTGGACTTGCCGACATTCGGGCGGCCGACGACCGCCACGATGGGGAGGCGGAAGCTCACAGGTTGGCTCCGATCCCCGCCTCGGCCGAAAGGGCCTCCGTGACCTCGTACCCGGTGAGGATGCGGGCAGGCCCCAGACGAGCCGCCACCTCGGTGAGGGACACGTCGTCGATGAAGAGCCCGTCGGCGTTGAGCGCCTCCGCGGGCAGGACCACCACGTCCCCCGGAAGCCCATCGCCCAGGGCGTCCGCGATGTCCGCGCCCGCCAGCAGACCGGCGATGGTCACGGTCTCGCCGAAGTATCGATTGACCGCCTCCACGACCTCGACACGCGCCCCTGTGGCGGCAGCCAGGCGGTTGACGCGCGCTCGCAGGAACGGGGCCATGGACCGACCCGTGACGAGTCGGATCCGGGCCCCGTCGTAGCGAGGCAGCCGATCCACGCCGGCGTCGAAGGCCTCGACGAAGCGGCGGACGGCGCCCACGCCGTTCTCGTAGAGGGCCCCGTCGTCGTAGTAGGGAGCCGCGGGGATGGGCCGACCGGCGATCAGGTACATCTCGTCGGCGGCGTAGCACCAGCCCAGGTCGCGGACGCCGAGGGCCCGACGCCGCGCGCGGTCCACCTGGTCGATGGCCCGACTCGCTTCGTTGGCGGTGAGGAGTCGGACCGGGCGCCCCACGTTGTATCGAGTCAGCCCCACGGGCACCACCGACAGCGATCGGATCGCGGGGCCCAGAGACCAGAGGTCGTCGATGGTGCGATCCAGATGCGCTCCGTCGTTCCACTCCGGACACAACACCACTTGCGTGTGGACCTCCAGGCCGCCTTCGATGAGCGTCCGGAGCTGATCCATGATCAACCCCGCCCGCTTGTTGACGAGGAGCCGCTCGCGAACCGCGGGCTCGGTGGCGTGGACGCTCACGTACAAAGGCGAGATCCGCTGCTCCACGAGGCGCTGGAGGCCACGGGGGCCCAGATTGGTCAGCGTGACGTAGCTTCCGTAGGTGAAGGAGAGCCGGAAGTCGTCGTCCCTGAGCCAGAGGCTCTGTCGCGCCCCCTCGGGATTCCCGTCGATGAAGCAGAAGACGCACTCGTTGGCGCATTCCCGGATCGTGTCGGGTTCGGGGACGATGCCGATGGTATCGCCGGGATCCCGCTCGATCTCGTAGATGACCGTCTCGCCGGCCTCGTTGACCGTCTCCATCTCCACGTCGGTGTCGGAAAGGAGGAAGGTGAGGTCGATTCCGTCCCGCACCCGCTCGCCGTTGATGCGCACCACGCGAGAGCCGATCTCGAGGTTCAGCTCGTCGGCGATGCTGCCGGCTTCGATTTCGGCGATGCGGACCACGGGAACTTCCGGGAAGGCTGCTGCGTAGGCGGGAGAGGGGGCGCAAGGAAGCTAACCGTGCCCCGACACGTCTACAATTTCCCGGACCAGGGGTTCATCCGGGACCGCGGGAGCGACCCGGATGTTCGGAAGGTGTTCGAATCCCGCGAGGCGGCGAGGACCGCCTTGACCCCGTCCCCGAGACGAGCACAGCTTCTGAGCATGCCACGCCTCCCCCCCCTCGCGACCACGATCTGCGCCCTGGCGCTCGTGTCGGGATGCGAGCAGGTCGAGCAGGTCCAGGACCGGTTTCGCGATCTCACCCCCTACGAAGCGTACCAGGAAAGCCTCTCCGAGGCCGGTCTCGCCGAGACCGCCCTGGCCCGGGACTGGATCGAGGCCGGACGCGCGGCCCTGGACGGGGCGACTCCCGTCTCCCTGCCCTTCGAGGAGGAAGGCTTCATCACGCCCGAGGAGCCAGGCGCGACGGCCTATCTCATCAGCGTCCCACGCGGCAAGAAGCTCACGGCCGACGTCGTCCTGGAGAGCGACGAGGAGACCACGGTCTTCGTAGAGCTCTTCCGGGTTCCGGCCTCCCCCGACGATCCGCTTCGGCCGGTCTACTCCTTCGACTCCATCCCCGGTGTCCTGGAGCACGAGCCCTGGCGTGGAGGAGACTTCATCCTGCGGCTGCAGCCCGAGCTCCTACGGGGTGGGCAATACCGGGTCACGCTACGCCTCGATCCTCAGCTGGCCTTCCCCGTAGAGGGCCACGGGATGCAGGCGATCCAGAGCGTCTTCGGCGCATCTCGGGAAGCCGGCCGTCGGTCCCATCACGGTGTCGACATCTTCGCACGACGCGGCACCCCCGTCCTCGCCACCTCCGACGGGATCGTGAACCGGGTGGACGTCACGGGCCTGGGCGGGAAGGTGGTCTGGCTTCGGGATCCGGTGCGGAACGCCAATCTCTACTACGCGCACCTCGACAGTCAGTACGTCTCCGACGGAGACCGGGTGGAGCGTGGAGACACCCTGGGCTTCGTCGGGAACAGCGGCAACGCGCGAACCACGCCCCCGCACCTGCACTTCGGCGTCTATCGCCGAGGGGAAGGCCCGGTGGATCCCGATCCCTTCCTCCGACCTCCGCCGGGATCGTTGGCCGAGCTCACCGTGGATCTGGGCCGTCTCGGGGAGTGGGTCCGACTCCGGAACGCGGGGATCCACCTCAGGGCCGCGCCCGACCTGGACGCTCCGGTTCTCCGGGAGCTGGAAGAGCACACGCCCGTCCGGGTCCTCGCCGGCTCCGGGGATTACTTCCGGGTGCGCCTCCCGGACGGCGGCCAGGGATACGTGGCCGCGAGGCTGACCGAGTCCGCCGACGAGCCGGTGGCCTCCCAGATCGCCATGGGCATGGAGTCGCTTCACGCCCGTCCGGCCCTCGAGGCGCCGGTCATGAGCCGGATCTTGGAAGGTACGGAGCTTCCCGTGCTGGGTCGCTTCAGCGGTTTTCTCTACGTGCGCGCTCCGGAGGGGCGAACGGGTTGGATGCCCGCGGCCACGCAGCAGTAGGGCTCCATCCGCTACAGGGGTTCATCCGCCGAGGGTGGCCTCCACCACCACGGACAGATTCGCCGCCTCGAGATCGTCAGCCCCCCACTGCCGGACGTTCCCGGAGCGGTCCGTCGCTTTCAGCGCGTCCAGCGTCCAGATCCCGACGCCGGTGAGCCCCGGAATCTCGAAGGCCCCCCGGTACACGGCCAAGGCGAGCCCGTCCTCGAGCCTCGCCTCTCGTTCGAGCTCCATCACGACCAGACCGGTGATGCCGGCCCCCAGCGGGCCGTCGAAGATGGCGAGAGCCGATTCCACACCGGAACCCCGATCCACGAACTCCGCGGTGAGCTCGACCCGCACCGGAGCCAGGGAGAGCACGACCTTGCCGGGCCGTGCGAAAACGTCGCGAAGGGTGGGAGGTACCGTATCCGGATCGACGCGCAGCAACGCCGACGCCGTGTCTGCCTCGTGGACGGCGCGGATGACCGCAACTCCCAGCCCTCGAGCCGTCACCCACCCGTCCGGACGCACGTCGGCGATGGTCCGTGGCTCAGAGACCCACGCGGGCTCCACCGATGCCCGCCTTCCGCCGTCGAGCACGGCGAACGCCCGGAAGTGGAGCGAGTCTCCGATTTCGGCCAGGTGGGCGGTCCTGGGCTCCACCTCCAGGCGGGCGTCGCCTCCTCCCGGGTCGGTGGAGGAGGGCTCGCATGCGACCACCAGGACCACGAGACCGGCGAGCGGCACGACGCGGAGGGAAGCGGGTGGGATCACACCTCCCCAACGCGTGGGGCGAGGCATCCGTTCCGGACGCCGCATGGCCGCAGCACCATGCCGTAGAGACGACCCGTAGAGACGACCCGAGGAGACGTCCCTCTCAAGGAGGGGGAGAGGCGCTCGGCGTAGAGACGGGGGCGTAGGCGACGAGGCGGGGCTCGAGGGCACGTTCGAGAAGCACCATCCTTCCGGCGACGCCAACCGCTTCGACGGCCTCGACGGGCAGCCGCAGGGAGCTGAGATACCGGCCGCCCGTCCATAGGTAGCGGTCCACCACGCGGTGCGCGTGCTCCGAGTCCCCCCCGAAGAGGACCTGGAGGGTGTCACCCCGCAGCCAACCCGAGCAGGTGGAACAGCTCGGACGACTCACCAGCTTCGTGATCCGTTCCCTCCTCGATCCCACGACGATCAGCTCGGGGAACGAAGTGTGCTCGATGGCCTGTCCCGGCGGATCCACCGGGGAGATGCCCCGGAAGGGCAGCCATCCGTTCCCGATGAGGAAGGCGTAGGCCCAGCGGCCGTCGGGGGCGCTGATGACGGATCCTTGGCGCTGGATCAGGGAGAGGCCGGCGAAGCCCGCCCACGGGGCCCCGAATCGGTCCAGGACCCGGCCCTTGGGGTCCACCTGCACGAAGGGGCGCGCGGCGTCCACCCCGGCGAGCACGAAGGAGCCGTCGGGGAGCGGAGCCACGCTGCGCCAATACCCCTCGGGGAGTCGGATCTGCCGGACGACCGCCCCTGTGGGACCGAGACGCGTGATCCGGCCCAGGTCGCTGTCCAGGACGATGAGCGTCCCCGCCGCGTCCACGGCCACGTCTCCCACGTCGAGGAACTCCCCCGGTCCCTGCCCTTCCCGGCCGAACCGCCACCGGAGAACACCGTCCTCCCCACCGACCGCGAGGAGGGCATGGTCGTAGTCGTCCCACCACACCACGAGGGTGTCCAGCGAGGTCAGATGGCGGGGGCTGGCCAGAAGTGCGTCGGCCTGGCCGCCGACGCTCCACGACTCCCGCCACTCGGGCGTCAGGACCTCACGCCGCCCCGGCTCCTGCGGTGCGCTCCAGAGGGTCGCGTCGCCAGGAGATGCGACCTCCTGACACGAGGTGAAAAGCGTGGCCACCATCAGCGTCGCGAAGGGGCGAGAGGGCCTCACGCCGAAGCCCGCGCCGAGGAGCGACCGCGCACGCTTGGGGTGGCGGACGAAGCCGCGTCGCTGGAGGAGGATCTTCACGGAGCTGGCGAGGCCGGCGGGCGAAGCGCTCCACTCAGGACCACCGCCGGCTGCAGCCAGTCCGCGGGGCCCGCGGAGGACAGCCTGCCTTCCCCGTCGAAGACCAGCACGACGGGCGTGCGCCGGTAGCCTAGGGAGCGCACCAACGCCTCGGTCCGACCCAGCCGGTCGCGCCGGATGGGGAAGCGGAGTCCGGATTCGGCCAGGATGGCCTGGGTCTTCGCCTCGTCGTATCGCTTCGGGCCCACCAGGACCCCCACCACCCGGACCTCGCTGTCGACCGAGGATGGCCGGAACGGTGCCGCGGCGGCGACGCGCTGGCCTTCGCTCCCGCGCGCAAGGTCGTGGCGGGCCTTCCAGCAGTCGGCGATCTGGAAGACGAGGACCACGTGCATGTCCGCCGGAGGAGCCTCACCGGACGGACCTGCCAGGATCCCGGTGACGTCCGTCACCGGAAGAGACTCGCCGAAGCGGATCGCGGCGAGGACGACGACGCACACACCGAGAATTCCGGCGGCTGGAGGCGGGAAGGTCGAGGGCTTCATGAAGGTGCGGCGGAGGGCCCGATCGCTGGGGATGAAGACCCGCCGGGTTCAGCGGGTCGGGGTCAGACGGGGACTGCTAGTTCCAGTCGTAGTACTCGTATTCGGTGGAGCAGAACTTGGCGAAGAGCAGGTTGATGCAGCTCTCGTGCTCCTCGCAGAGCAGGCTCCCGGGGCCCTCGCATTCCGCGGCCTTCAGGGTCTCGGGGCTGTCCGCCAGGAGTGCGGCGCAGAGCAGGGCGGACGCAGCCGCCAATCCAATGTTCTTGAGCTTCATGTCGTACCTCCACGGTCATGGGTGTCGGGAGAGCGGGCCCTCCGCCGCCGAACACCATCCCTTCGATGGTGCAAGGAAGGATGGACGGGGCGTTCGGGGGGTCCCATGCCCGGATGGGACGACGTGGAGCGGCTCTAGGAGACGGTGCGGTTCAGAGCGAAGCCGAGGGCGAGCCAGAAGACGAGGGAGAGGGTGAAGAGGGCGAGGCCGACACCGAGCGGCGATACCACCACGATGGCTCCCCGCTCGACGACATCGAGGAGACGCTCGAGGTCGGCACCGCCGCCGCCTCCCAGGAGCGGCCGTGCGGCCTGTCCCAGCCGCGCCACGCCCACCACCGTGCCGAGGAGCCCGACGACCAGGCCGAGGGCGCCCCACGCGAGCACCGGATGGTGGGGAGGCCCGGCCGGAGGAACGGGTCGTGACGATCGGATCACGACGATGGCCCGGAGCACCGACGCCAGCAGGCAGACGGCGAGGGCGGCGAGGGGATAAAGCCAGGGGCCCGTGGAGGTCAGGAAATCCATGGCCGACATCATGGTCGACGGGTGGACCGGAGGGCAACCCGGCGTCCTCGCCGAGTCTCCCGATCCCCTCGCATTGTCGAAACGGCCCCGGAAGCGCCATCATAGGCGCGTCACGACGAACCCTCGCTCACCGCTCCGGGAGGAAGGCACGATGCTCGACGAGTTCAAGAAGTTCGCCATGAAGGGCAACATGCTGGACATGGCCGTGGGGATCATCATCGGCGCGGCCTTCAGCACCATCGTCCAGTCGCTGGTCAACGACGTCCTGATGCCTCCCCTCGGTCTCCTGCTGGGCGGCGTGGACTTCTCCGAGCTCTTCCTCGTGCTGCAGCAGGGGGATCCCGCTGCTCCGTACCTCACCCTGGCCGCGGCCCAGGAGGCGGGGGCCGTCACCGTCAACTACGGAATCTTCATCAACGCCGTCGTCTCCTTCCTCATCGTCGCCTTCGCGGTCTTCCTGCTGGTGCGAGGTTTCAACCGGCTGAGGGAGAAGCAGGAGGAGAAGCCCGCCGAAGCGCCCAAGCCCGCCAAGGAGGTCGTCCTCCTCGAGGAGATCCGGGATCTGCTCAAGGCTGGCCGCTGACCCCTCCGGTCGCGATGAAGCCGGGCTCGAGCACGGTGGCCCGCGCCTGTACGCCGCTCCCCCGCCCCTCCGTCCGCCCGCGTCATGACCGCACTCCTCAGCGACCCCGCCGCGTGGATCAGCCTCTTCGGCATCACGCTCATCCAGATCGCTCTCGGCGCCGACAACCTGATCATCATCACCATCATCGCCAACAAGCTTCCCGGCAAGGAGCGGCAGAAGGCCATCCGCTGGGGGCTCGTCCTGGCCATGCTCTTCCGGATCCTCCTCCTTTTCGCCGTGAGCGTGATCCTGACGTGGGCCACCGCGACGTTGTTCACCCTGGACGCGCGGATCGTGCCGTGGGCGACGCTCACGGGGGAGGTGAACGGAAAGGCGCTGGTTCTCGTGGTGGGCGGCCTCTTCCTCGTCTGGAAGGGCGTCAAGGAGCTGCGGATCAAGCTCAAGGGCGTCGAGGATCACGTCGGTGAAGCGGCCCGCTTCCGGGACGTGGTGACGCTCATCGTGGGGATGAACCTCCTGTTCAGCGTCGATTCCATCCTCACCGTGGTGGGCATGACCGACATCTTCGCGGTCATGGTGGGCTCGGTGGTCATCTCGGTCGCCCTCATGCTCGCCTTCGCCGGGACCATCTCGAGCTTCCTGTCGAAGAACCCCGAGTTCGAGATCCTGGGCCTCTTCGTGCTCCTGCTCATCGGCTTCGTCCTGGTCCTCGAGGGCGGACACACGGCCCACATGGAAGTCAACGGTACCCCGCTGCCCTACATCCCGCAGTGGATCGTGATCTTCATGCTCCTGCTCATGTTCAGCGTCGACCTCTACCAGAACTGGTGGGAGCGGAAGCGGGGCAAGCCGGAGGCGCCCGTGTCGTTGCACCACCGCAAGGCGTAGTCGTCGTAGCGCGCGTGGCCGGACCCGGTCCGAAGCCGTAGCTTGGCGCTCTTCATCGACGTCCACTCCGGGAGACCGCCGTGTCCAGACCCTCGGCCGCGCCCCTGACCCTGTGTGTCCTCCTCGCCTGCGCCGAGGCCGACCCGGTGGATCGAGGCATCGACGATGCGGCCCTGGCCGACGCCGGCCGCACCGACTGGGTGGCCTTCGGCCGGACCTCGGATCAGCAGCGGTACAGCCCGCTGACGCAGGTCGATGCCTCCACCATCGGCCGCCTCGCCCCCGCGTGGTATCTCGATCTGCCGGACGACAAAGGGCTCGTCTCCACGCCCCTCGTCGTCGACGGGACGCTCTACTTCATCGGCAGCATGAACCGGGTGAGGGCCGCAGACGCTTCGAGGACGAAGCCATGGAGATGGCGGCCGAGACCTGGACCGGCGACTGGTGGATCCACGGTGGTGGTGGAAACGCGTGGCACGGATTCACCTACGACGCCGAGCTCGATCAGCTCTATATCGGCACGGGAAACGGATCGCCGTGGAATCGCAAGATCCGGAGCCCCGACGGAGGCGACAACCTCTTCTTGAGCTCCGTCGTCGCGCTGGACCCCGATACGGGCGAGTACCTGTGGCACTACCAGAACACGCCGGGGGAGACGTGGGACTACAACTCGAACATGGACATCGTCCTCGCGGACCTCGAGATCGGGGGTGAAGAGCGCAAAGTCCTCATGCAGGCGCCGAAGAACGGATTCTTCTACGTCATCGACCGCACGGACGGGAGCCTGATCTCGGCCGAGCCGTTCACGGAGGTCACGTGGGCGAGCCACGTGGACCTGGCCACCGGTCGGCCCGTGGAGAATCCCGACGCGCGATACGAGGACGGTCGTGCGGTGGTGGCGCCGGGACCGCTGGGAGGCCACGGATGGCACGCCATGTCCTTCAATCAGGGAACGGGTTTGGCGTACTTCCCGGTCATCCACGCCAGCTACATCTACGACGACACCGGCATCGACCTCGCCACGTGGCGTTCCGAGCCGTGGGTCGGTGGCCTCGGAGTCGAGGGCGGCTTCGGCGCCTCGCTGCGAGAGGACAACGTGTTCTCCACCCTCCGGGCATGGGATCCGGTACGCCAGGAGCTGGCGTGGGAGGTCCCTCTTCCCGGGGTGTACAGCCCTGGGACCATGACCACGGCCGCTGACCTGGTCTTCCAGGGTCGACTGGACGGAACGTTCGCCGCCTACCGGGCCGACACCGGCGAAGAGCTGTGGAGCTGGGATCTGGGGCTCGGCATCTCCGCGCCACCCGTCACGTACGAAGCGGACGGCCGCCAGTACGTGGCGATCCTCGTGGGGTGGGGCTCGGTGATGGCCGCCGTGGGAGGAGCCGGCTCCGCCCAGTACGGTTGGGCCTATGGAGAGCACGACCGTAGACTCGTCGCCTTCGCTCTGGACGGGGCCGCGACGCTCCCCGATCAACCCGACCCGGTCGTGCCGATCCCCCGGGAGGAGGACTTCGCCGTCGACTCCGAGCTGGCCGCCCAGGGTGCCCGGGTCTACGCCAAGTGCTCCTGGTGCCATGGCACCGGGGCGGTGGCCGCGGGGATGACGCCGGACCTGCGCTCCTCCCGGATCGTCACCTCCCTGGAGCGATTCGCCGGTGTGGTCCGGGATGGGGAGCGCGCTTCAGACGGCATGCCGATGTACCCCGACATCACGTACGACGACCTCGTGGCCCCGGGGCGAGCCCCCTCGAGCTTCCGGCACGCCGACTCAGACCGTCGGCACCACGTTGCTGTTCAGGCGAAAGAGGTTCGTCGGATCGTAGCGGTTCTTCACCCTGACCAGTCGCTCGTAGTTCTCCCGGTAGCTGGCCCGGATCCTGGCCATGGTCTCGTCCGGCGCTCCGTCGTTCATGTAGAAGCCGTCGGTAAAGGGCTCGATGGTGCTCCAATAGGCCCTACACCACTCGATATGCTCGTCGGGGTCGCTGCCGCTGGCCCAGTCGACGGAGGCCAGCAGGTTGCCCCGGGCCTGGCGCTGGGAGAAGGCGGTGGCGTCGCTGGCGACCCGTCCGATGGCGCCCCCGCTCTGCTGGATGATGATCTGCGTGGTCCGATCTGGAGCGCCTTCGAAGCCGTCGACGATGATGTCCACCAGACGGGGTGACATGGCCGTGAAGAAGCCGCTCTTCAGATACGCCGCCCGAGCGCGTGGGTCGTCGATGTCGCCGGAGCGCTGCAGCGCCACGTAGTCCATCCCCTGGACGGTGTCCACCGCAGGTGTCCCCAGCGCCCGGACGGGCGCGAGCGCACGATCCGCCTGTCCCGGAGCCCCCGAGTAGCAGATGCTGAACCCCGCCACTCCGGGCGCGTTTCCGGGAGGCTGGGCCACGACCAGGTCGAGCTGCAGTTCGTCGGGTGCCTCCGGGCCGTATTCCCCGAAGAGGGTGAGCACGTCTCGCGCTCGATCGATGGGGAAGAACAGGTAACCGCCCAGCACCCGCCGGGGCATCTCGTGAAGGCGGAACTCGAAGGAGGTCACGATTCCGAAGTTGCCTCCCCCGCCTCGCACACCCCAGAAGAGATCGGGGTTCTCGTCGGCGCTGGCCCGGCGGAACGCTCCGTCGGCCGTCACCACGTCGACGGAGAGCAGGTTGTCGATGGACAGGCCGAATCGGCGCGCCACGCGGCCGAACCCGCCACCCGTGACCAGGCCGCCCACGCCCGTATGGGAAACGGTGCCCATGGGCGTGACCAGATCATACGCCATGGACTCATGGTCGAGCTGTCCGAGGAGGCTCCCTCCGGTGACCCGTGCCGTCCGATCGATGGGGTCCACCCGAACGTCGCGGAAGGGCGACAGGTCGATCATCATGCCCCGATCGCAGGTGGACTTCCCCGAGGCGCTGTGGCCCCCGCACTTCACCGCGGTCAGGAGTCCCTCGTTCTCCCGGGCGAAGTCCACGGCGGTCCTCACGTCGGCGGTGCCCGTCACCTGGACGATGAGCGCCGGACGCTTGTCGAAGGACGGGTTGAGCACCCGACGAGCCGAGTCGTAGCCGTCGTCACCGGCGAGCAGGACCCGCCCGTCCACGCGGGCGGTGAGATCGGCGATGGCTGCATCGGTGAGCGTCACCTCCCGTCCGTCGCCCGTGACGGCGAGGACGTCGGCGGGAAAGGACGAGGCCTCGCGATAGAAGGCCTCGAGGGGGCGGCTAGCGGGGACGGCGGCGGCGGCGCCGGCCGCCAGCGTCGAACGGAGGAAGGTCCGTCTCTTCATGAGGACTCCGGGCGGAAGGAGTGATGATAGAGGTCGGGCTCGAGACGCGCAACGAAGGCGCGGCAGCGTGTTCGAACGGTCGAGCCGCCATCCCACTGCCGTGGAGAAGGACCCGCCGGGATTCGAAACTCAGACGAACATGGTCGGGCTCAGCTCGAGATCGATCTCCGAGATCTTGTCCGCAGGCAGGCCAGCCCGACGGGCATGCTCCCGCACCGCCTCGATGGACGGCGCCTCGTACTCGCAATACACCTTTCCTTCCGAGTGAGAGGCGTAGCTGCGAATCCACACGATGCCCTCCATCTCCTCCAGAACCTCGACGGATCTGCGAGACGAGGCTTCGAGCTCGGCATCGGTGATGGTACCTACATTGCGCTCAATGATGTAGCGGGGCATCGGTTGTCTCTCCGGTTTCAGGGTTCTGGTTCTACGATACGTCTTCAGTAGCGCTCTCGCCCGGTGCTTGCGCGCATGAGCTCCGGGTCGTCGATTCGGGACGCGATCTCGTAGGCCCGACTGTTCAACTCCCGCACGCGGTCCAGCGCCCCACGCCGCTCCTCCACGTCACAGAGCTTGACGAGCATCCAGGCCTCGCCGCGCTCGTCCCCGAGCCTGCGCCGAAGCGCGAGGGACTCCGAATACGCGCGCTCGGCGCCCTCCAGATCCTTCTTTTGCAGGAGCGCATCGCCGAGAACACCCTGGGCGTAGCCACGGAGCATCGGGTTGGTGTCCTTGCGCCCACTCTCTTCGATCGCCTCCTCGATGACGGCGATCGCATCATCGAGCCTCCCGCTCTTCCGGTGTACCGCCCCCAGGCTCGCCAGAAGCAGGACCCTATCGTCGGCCCGGTCGGTGGCGCGGGAAGCATCGAGCGCCCGCTCGTAGAATTCCCTGGCGGCTTCCAAGTCTCCACGGTTCCACGCAATGACTCCGAGGCTGTTGAGTATGCGTGCGGCCCCCTCTCGATTGCCCAGCGACTCGGCCATGGCCGAGGCCTCCTCGTACAGGGGGACGGCGAGGTCGTCCTCGCCGAAATGCTCGCGCGTAGCCTCGGCAAGACCTTCGAGGGCCTGGAGCTCCAGCGATCCGTCGCCCTGTCGCCTGGCCAGATGGCGGACGGTCCCCCATGCCGCTACAGCTTCCTGAGCGCGTCCCAGCCCGTCGTAGAGCGATGCGAGGCTGACGGCCACGTCGGCCTCCGCAGCCCGATCCTGGAGCGATCCGAAGAGGGCCCGGGCCTCCTCCAGCAGCGGAACCGCTTCCGCTTCGCGGCCGAGCTCTTCCAGTACCGCGGCGGACCAGCCGAGGGCGCGGGCCAGGGCGTCGGTGTGTCCGTAGCGGCGGGCGTCCTCGATCATCAGCGCATACGTCTCCAGGGCCTTCTCGGGCTCCCCCAGCTTCACCTGGATGCCTGCGATGGAGCTTCGGACGAAGGAGGATTGCACGTCGTACGTGGTGAACGAAGCCGCCCGCTGGTAGAACTCCAGCGCCCGCTCGTCGTTGCCCAACGCCTGATGACAGCGTCCCAGGTGGTAGTTCGCCAGGTGTGTGCCATGGACGTCATCCGGTCCTACGCGGTCGCGGAGGTCCTCTGCGGCCTGTAGCGCCCGACCGAGCTCGCCCATGGAGAGCAGTATGGTACAGATGTTCGCCCGGTCTCCGACCTCGCCCTCCCCGACATTGTGCGTCCGCTCGAGCTCGAGCGCCTCCTCCAGGAGTCCGAGGACCTCCGCTTCCCGTCCGTCGTCCTGATACCACCAGGTCATCCCCAGGCTTCGAAGCGCCTTGCACTGCATGTCGAGATCGTCGGCCCGACGGCTTCGCTCGAGCGTGCGCGCGAGGACACGCTCCGACTCGTCGTAGCGCCCGATCGTCGCGAACAGATCTCCCTGCCGCAGCTCCAGCTCCATCTGATCCCTCACGTCCCCCACTCGCTCCACGACCGCCTCGAGCCGGTCGATCGCCGCCTGCTGCGCCTCTCGAAGTCCGGAGCGGTCGAGGACACGCTCCTTCATGAAGAGCGCTTCCATGAGGAGCCGATCGGTCTCCTCGGTAGGATCGAGTTGCGGCGCCCACTCGTCGGTCACCTGATCCAGCATGGCCAGGGCATCGTGATTCTCACTCAGCTCCACCGATCGACGAGCCGCCTCGATGCCATGGGGCATCGCCTCGGCCCACGCCCGGGCGCCCGCGAAGTGGTACGCCAGAAGGTCGAAGCGATCCTCTCCCGAGGTCGCTCGGGCCTCCAGCGCCTCCGCCACCTTCCGATGGATCATTCGCCGTTGATGAGCCAGGAGGCTCTCGTAGGTCACCTCCTGCGCCAGCGCGTGCTTGAACCGGTATACCGCCTCCGGCAGGACGCGTGTCTGCTGGACGAGCCCACTCGCCTTCAGGGCATCGAGTGCGCCGTCCAGCTGCTGAGGCCTGTCCCCGACCTCCTCCAGAAGGCTTCGGCCGAACTCCCTGCCGATCACCGAAGCCGTGAAGAGGACACCCTTTGCCAGCGGGTCCATCCGGTCGAGCCGCGTCCGGATGACCGCTTGGACCGAATCCGGAAGACGCACCTTCGCTCGCTCCACCAGACGAGCGGTCCCGTCGCCCACCGTCACGACACCCTGCTCCAGCAGATCGGTCCCGAACTCCTCGATGAAGAAGGGGTTGCCGGCGGTCCGAGTCGTGATCACCCTCGCCAGGTCGTCGTCCACGGCGTCGGCTCCCAGCACGGAGCCGAGGACCGCTGCGCTCGTCTCCGGTCCAAGCGGCTCGACAGCGACCGTCGAGATGCCGGGCAGCTGGTTCAAGTCCACTCCATACCCGGGCCGGATGGTCGTGACCAGGAGGATGGGAAACGACGGTGCCACCTCGGCCAATTGTCTGAGTGCGGAGGTCGACGCGTCATCGGCCCAGTGCCAGTCCTCGAAGACGAGGACCAGGGGAAGTTCGCTCGAGAGCAGCGAGAAGAGTCCCGCGACCGACTCCACGATGGCGACGCGAACCTCGTCGCCGGGCAGGTGCTTGGGGAAGGGATAGTCGGGGTGGCCCAGCGAGAGCATTCGCAGGATCAGCGGGATCGATGGGCGCAGCTCTTCGCCAAGATCGAGCAAGGTGTCGACGACGGCCTGGCCTCCGAGCTCCCGACCCTCTTCGGCTTCTCCACGGATGATCCGTCTCAGTATGTCGGCGATCGGCGCGTAGGACGTACCGCGGGAGACCGGAAGAGCACGAGCGATCAGCACACGGAAGCGGGATCGATCGAGTCCACGGGCGAACTCCAGCACCAGTCGGCTCTTTCCCACACCCGGTTCGCCCACGACCTGGACGACGCGGCCTCCCACCGCAGCCGTTTCACGGGCCAGGCGTCGCAGGGTCGAGAGCTCCTCCTCACGGCCGAGGAACTCGGTCAGGCCCTGCTCGGATCGGGCTTCCAGCGTCGTCTCTTCCGACGCGGCCGACAGCAACGTATGAGCGCAGACGCGCTCGTCCTCGCTGGTGATCTCGATCTCCGCCGTAGGCCCTGTCTCGACGCTACTCGCCACCAAACGCCGGCAGTCCGAGGTGATGAGGATTTCGTCGTCGGGTGCGCGGCGTGCGAGCTCCTTCGCGACGCGCAACGGTCGGCCCGAGACGTCGTAGTCCATCGTCCCAGGGTCCTGGCGCACCACGACGTGACCCGAGTCCACGCCTGTCCTGCAGGTGAGCCGCACGCCCAGGTCGGCCTCGATCTGCCCCCCGATCCCACGAACCCGCTCCCGGATCGAGAGGGCGGCGCAGACCGCGCGGCGTCCATCGTCCTCCCGGGTCATCGGGATTCCGAACACCGCATTGTGACGAGGTCCGTCGCTCGAGATCACGACGCCCCGCTCCGCCGTCACCGCTTCGGAGATCGCTGCGCCGATCCGCTGCGATACCGATCGGAACTCCTCGGGACCGAGCTCGTCGATGAGCTGCTCGAAGCGCGCGAGCCTCGCGGACACGATGGTGCAGATCCTCCGTTCACCCGGCTCGAGCACCGGCATGGCGAGGTCCGTGGTCCGCGGCAGCTCCGAGGACCGCACGCGGTCGATGTCGGCGATCAGCTCGGCCGCAGTCGCGTATCGGGCTTCCGGTTCCTTGCTCAAAGCCCGTTCGAGGATGGGGCCGAGCACCGTGGCCGCGTCCGGTCGGTAGGACTGGAGCGAAGGAGGTGCCTTGGATAGGATCGCGCTCCGGATCGCGTGCTCGTCGTGACCAAGGAAGGGCCTTCGTCCGCCGATCATCTCGAAGAGCACGACACCGACCGACCACAGGTCCGACCGATGGTCGACCTCCTCGCCCCGGGTCTGCTCCGGGCTCATGTAGCTGACGGAGCCCAGCGCAGCCCCGGTGCGCGTGAGCGCGGAATCGGCCATCTTCGCCACCCCGAAATCGACGATCTTGGCGACGCCACTCTCGGTCAGGATCACATTTGCGGGCTTGATGTCGCGATGTACGATCCCACGCCGGTGGGCGGCGCCCAGGCCCTCGGCGATCTGTCGCACGATGCCCAGCGTCTCCTCCAACTCGAGGGGACCCCGCTGGATGCGGGAGCGGAGCGTCTCACCATCGTAGTACGGCATGGCCAGGAAGAGGCAGCCGCTGTCGTCCTCACCGACCTCGAGGATCGTGCAGACGTTGGGATGGTCCAGTGTGGCAGCAGCCTTCGCCTCCACGAGGAATCGGGCCTTCGCCTCCTCGGTGGCCGAGATCGAGGGCGCCAGGAACTTGAGAGCCACCTGCCGCTCGAGGCGTTCGTCCACGGCTTCGTAGACGACCCCCATTCCACCGCCCCCGAGGCGTCGTCCCAACCGATATTGGGCCACTTTGGAGCCGGGCTCCGGCGAAGCGCCTCCACGCTCCCGACCCAGCCACTCGATGACGTTGTCCACCGGTCCCGCAGAGTCATGGGCATGGAGGAAGCTCTCGACCTCCGAGACGATGCCGGGCTCCTCCTCGGCGAGCCGCTCCAGATACGCCCGCCGGCTCGCCGGGTTCTCGTCGACGAGGCGACGGAGGTGGACCTGAACCCGCGCCCACCTCAACCCGACCTCGGTCGCCGACTCGTCGTCCGGAGGATGGGCCTCCTCGCTGCGGTCGGGCGTCCTCACGACCCCTTCGGGCTTCAGGTCGTACGCCCATCCGAGAACGAGAGCCAGGGGGAACCCGACCAGGGTAAGCGCGATCACCAGTGTGAGCGTCCACTCTGGCAACCCCAGAGCCGGGAATGCCACGTCGGCAACCTCCCAGACCATCCACCCGACGATGACGTACGTGGCTGCGGCCCCGAGCACGCGCCGACGCCTGAGCTCGTCGAAGAAGAGCCGTGCCTTCGAAATGATCGATCCAGACACGCTGTGCACCTCCCTTCTCACATGCCTCGGGCACGTTCAGCCGTCGTCATCTCCCGTCTCTGCTTGCGTAGAGCGCCTGGCCGAAGGGTCATGCGCTCAGCTCCCGGTTCAGCCACGCTCGCGCCGCCTGCCAGTCTCGCTTCACCGTCCGGGGAGACACGGAAAGCGCGCGAGCGATCTCCTCGACCGTCATGCCGGCGAAGATCTTGTACTCCACCGTCGAGCTCTGACGCGGGTTCAGCTTCGAGAGACGCTCGAGCGCCTCGTCCAGGGCGACAAGATCCTCGTCGCGCTGCGGCACGCTCGGCCCCCTGCTGTCGAGCGTGACATGGGTCGCCCGCCCTCCCCTCTTCTGCGCCGTCCGTCGTCTCGCGTCATCGATGAGGATACGACGCATCGCTCGAGCCGCGATGGAGAGGAAGTGGGAAAGATCTTCCACCGACAGGGTGTCGGCGTCGGCGAGCCGGACGTACGCCTCGTGGACCAGGGCCGTGGTCTGAAGACGGTCCCCTGCCTCGTCCCTCAGTTGGGCTCGGGCGATACGTCGAAGCTCCGCATACACCACGGGGACGAGACGATCGAGGGCCGACCGGTCGCCGTCGCCGTACGCGCGAAGGAGCTTCGTGACCTCGCCGCTCTCCATGCCCCACCCCTTCCAGAGTCTTCGCAGCCAGCCGGCGAGCCGCAGCACCACCGGATAGCGACGGTACGACCTCGTCAGGGGTGTCGCAACTTAGCCTCAACCTTGGCGACTCCTGCGGTACAGGGTTGCTTCGCACGCTCCGCCGGGTGCCCTCGACCACCTATCGACCCCCGGAGCGCCGGGCCTCCTCGGGCATGAGGAACGGCCCCGGCCCCGGAGGTGTCTCCACGCCGGGGGGCACCAGGCCGCTGGGCACGCGTCGTGGCACGGCCGTCAAATCCGCGCCGAGGGGCCCCGGTCGGACCGGCGCCGTCGTGGTCTTCATGAACGCCACGATGGCGTCGATCTCCGTCTCGGTGAGGCCGAGGGGCCGAACGGAGGGATCGCGCTGAACGCCCACAGCCGCGAGCTCCTCGTCGGATACGTCCTCCGGCCCCAGCCCGCCACGATTGTAGAACAACACCGTCTCACGCAGTGTACCCGCACTGCCGCTGTGGAAGTATGGAGCCGTCACCTCCACGTTCCGGATCGTCGGCGTGCGAAACCCGAACTTCTGATCGGCGAACTCCACCTCGTCCGCGTGGAAGCGCCCGAAGTCACCGCCCTGGCCGTTCTTGCCGGCGAAGCCCGGGAGGATGCTCTCGTAGTCGTCACCGACGCCCACCACCCGCATGGTGAAGTCCGAGAGCATGGGTCCGAAGTGACAGTCTCCGCACAGCCCCTTGCCGAAGAACAGCTCGAAGCCCTCCCGCTCAATCGCGTTGAGCGCACGATAGTCTCCGGACACGAAGCGATCATACTTGGAGTCCGGTGTGACGAGCTCTCGCTCGAAGGCCGCGATCGCGCGGGCGACATGCTCGATGGTGATGTCGTCGGCGTCCACCACCTCCCCCGCGAAGGCTTGCCGGAATCGTGCCACGTACTCGGGGATCGCGCGAATCCGGTTCCGTACGCTGTCCTGGGCCGTAGCCTTCTCGTCGTCCTCGTACACATCGCCCGCCATCTCGTCGCGAGACGTGATGGGCAGGGTGGCCTGTTCTTCCAATCCCCGCGTCACGCGACCGTCCATGAACTGGAAGCTCTCGGCCGTGGGCGTCATCGAGTTCCGGCCGTTCAGCGCGGCGTTGAGAACGGTGGGACTGTTTCGTGGCTCCGTGCCGATGGGGTCGCCCGTGACGATGGAGGAGCCCGGCACGACCCGAGCGGGCCCGAGGTCCGTAGGGGCGAACTGCGCCCCCCCTACGCCTGCACCGAGCCGCCGCCCGTCGGCGAAGCCCAACGCCGGGAAGTGACACGTGGCGCAGGCCACATCGTTCTCGCGGAACCGGTACGGGTCGAGCCTCGCCGCTTCCTTCACCCACGGGGCCGATTCGCCGCCCAGGATCGGATCGAAGAAGAGGAGCCGCCCGAGGGCGATGCGCTCGGCGTTGAAGGCGTTGTTCGGCGGGTACGGGATCGGAGGCAGAGGTCCCAGCTCGAAAGCGGCGATGATCTCGCCGAACCTCGCTTCCTCTGGATCCGTCGTTTCGTCAGGCTCCCTCGTGATCCCGTCGTCACAGGCGACCAGGGCAGCGACGAACCACGCCAGGGCGTTGGTCAGGCGGATGGATAGGCGCATGCGTGGACTCCTTCGAACGTGTTCGGGGCGAAGGCCCCGCACACACTTTCGGGATGCGGGGCCTTCGCTTCTCCGCGATTCTTCTTGTGGACGAGCCGGTATCAGTCCGAACGGTCAGCGACCGTCACTAGTGGGCGCCGCCCCCGCCCTTGAAGAAGGACAGCCACCAGCAGCCGCAGGTCCCGGGACCCGTAGGCGTACGGAACTCATTGGGCAGATCCGCCTCGGACAACGCCCCGTGGGAGGTGACGGCCAGATGGATCTCCGCTCCGGCCGGGTTCATGAGCGGCTGATCGTTGAAGGCCTCCTCACCCACGCCCAACCGGCCGGTAATCGTCATCGACGCGCCGCTGGCCACGTGCCCACCGCCGTTGTAGACGCTTCCCTTCGCGGCCGCTCCAGATCCGAGGTCGTCGGCGTTGCAGACCCCGTCCGTGCATTTCTCGGGGTGGTTGAAGGCGAAGACCCAGAGCGTGAAGACCTCGGGGTGTCCGGGGACGATTCCAGGGGGGCTGGTGGGATACACGTAGGTGCCCGGCTCCGGCGTGGGCATCGTGACGCTCACCAGAAGACCGTTGGGCTGGCGCACGATGTGGGCCCCGTCCTCGGAGTAGACGTGGATACCATCCTGATCCATCACGTTGGCGTACTCACCACCACCACCGCCGCCGCGCATGGCGAACGCGGGATCCACTCCATCGGCCGGTGCCGGATCGACGATCGCCGGCTCGCAGGCGCCGAGCGCGAGCAGGGCGGCGAAGGCCACGATACGTGGGGACTTGGGGGACATGCCTGCCTCCTGTGGTTCAAGCGGAACGAAGAGCGTCTCACTCCTGCTTGCGTAGATCCACCCGGACCGGGGCCAAGCGATGGTGGGATGCTCGCGCCGGGGGACGGTTCGAAGGCCCTGCCCTCGAGCAGGACCAACGCCGAGGGTGCGTCCGGCCAGTACGTAGGTGCCCGACGACGACAAGCCCGGCGGCGGCGTCCGCGCCTGTCCGAAATGGGCGGGAGGGAGGAGGCTGGTCAGCTCCGCACCGTCGGGAACGGTACGGGAGGATTCCGGAGCGGGCGGGGGCCGCGAGCGCCCCGGTTGTAAGAGCCTCCTTCGATCAGTTCGTCGGCAGGATCCGCTGGAGCTCGACGTCGAAGTTCTGGACCAGGATCAGGTCCCGTACTCCCTCCTCTGCCCCGAAGACCCGCACCATGAGAAAGCGCTCGTCGTCCGGCGCCACGTCGAAGAGGTCGTGGTTACCAGCCGACGACCACCAGACCGAAGCGGGAATCGCAAAGAGGGTACGGACCGGACCTCGCCGAAAGCCCGACCCTTCCACCGTGAAGTCCGCCACCCGCACCTCCCCCCGGTCGGGGCTCAGGAAGAACAGCTCCCGCCCGTTGTGCGCCCAGATCGGATGCATGCCTCCCCCGGTGGACACCTGCCACTTCCCGGCATCCACGTCGGGGAAGGGTCGGACGAAGACCTCCTGTCGCCCGGTCTCGTTGGAGACGTACGCCAGCCAGCGTCCGTCCCGGGAGATCGCCGGGCCCTGCTCCCAGAACGTCTCCGTAGCCACGAGAGGTATGGGCTCCCCTCCGTCGCGCGATCGAATGTAGATATCCCGGGCCGGCTCCTGCCCGGCCTGATCCAGCCCTGCCCGGCGGAGCAGGAGCCAGTCGCCATCGGGGCTCCACATGCCCTTGGCCACGTCGAAGCCCTCGAAGAGGAGCTCCGCGCCGCCCGTTCCGTCGGCCGGCCGGGACCAGAGCGTCGGCCTTATGGGATTGGCGTCGGGGTCGTACTGGCTGTACAGGATCGAACGTCCGTCTGGCGACCACTGGGGAAGGATCTCACGCTCGCTGGCGAAGGTGAGCCGGGACATGGGACCGTCCGGCAGCTCTTTCGTCCAGATGTCCGTGTTGTCCTCTTCGGTCCGCATGAACGCCACGCGGTTCCCGTCGGGAGAAAGCCGCCAGCCTCGATTGCCTCCGGTCAGCCCGAAGGACTCGC
The DNA here is from genome assembly GCA_033722275.1 of Longimicrobiales bacterium. Lineage (GTDB taxonomy): Bacteria > Gemmatimonadota > Gemmatimonadetes > Longimicrobiales > Gaopeijiaceae > UBA2589. Next base: position 24,965 of record JAWVZK010000006.1, read on the forward strand.
CGGGATCGACGGCGGTCACCGCTCCCGACCGGTCGAGCCAGACGAACTCCCACTGATTGCTGGCTGCCACGGGTCCGCGCACGTAGATGAGCGTGCCTTCCGGGGTGACGTCGTACAGGGGGTAGCTCCCGGGAGTGACGACGACGCCCTCCACGACCGGAACCGCAGGCCCCGTCAGCTCGAGGGCGTCGGGATCGAACGCTGCGGCGAGGATCTCCCCCTCCACGGAAGCGAAGACCAGATGGCCGGATTCCGTCACGTAGGGGTTGATGCCCGGCGTGATCACCGTTCGCTCGCCCGTTTCGAGATCGATGCCCTCGATGCGATCGAAGTCCCCTGCGCCCCAAACCGTGAAGACGCCTCTCACGCCGCCCGGCAGGACCTGGAGGTCGCCGTGGGCTCCGTCCTGGGGCTGATCGCGCTGCGTGACGACCTCCACCGGCCCACCCTGCGCCGGTACACGGTTGATGTTGCGCGGCCCCACCGGCGAATAGTAGACGTACCCGTCGGTGCCCCACCGAGCGCAGCAGAAGGCGGAATCGGTGAGCGTACGGACGACGCCTCCGGCCAGAGGGACCACCTTGAGCTCGTCGTCCACGATGAAGGCGACCTCTTCGCCCTCGGGAGAGAGCTCCGGCTGGCCTCCGTTCTCGGTGCCGGGGATGGGCACGGGATCGAGATCCGCCCACCGCCGAAGGACCAGCTCGGGACCGCGGGCGTCGTCCAGCGTCGCCAGAACGACCACGCCGCGACCATCCGGGAGGAGAGCCGCCGAGGAGGGGCCCATGGGGAGATCTACCACGAAACGCTCCACGGTATCGTCGACATCGGACGCAGGGGGGCCCGCGAGAAGAGCCAGGAGGGCGGCAGCCGTCGTGATCCCCAGGCCGAGGGCCAGCGCCTTCCAGAAACCCTGTCCCCCGGGGCCCCGGGCCGCCACCGCCTGGCCGTGCCTGAATCCCGGGTCGCCGAGGGCCTGAGCGAAGTCTCCCGCCCGGGTGAAGCGATCGGCGGGCAGCTTCTCGAGCCCCTTCCTGAGGGCCGCGTCGACGTTGGGTGGCACGGCCTTCCGCACGTCGCCGGCTGGGGTCGGCGTGCCCTGGATGATCTTTCCGAGGACGGCCTGCGCGGTGCTCCCGGTGTACGGAGGGTCTCCCACGAGCATCTCGTAAAGCACGGCGGCCAGGGCGTAGATGTCGGTGGAGGGGCCCACCCGTTGGTCTCCCGTGGCCTGCTCCGGCGACATGTAGTAGGGCGTGCCCACGCTGAGGCCGGTCTCGGTGAGCCGGGCTCCGCCCGCCGATCCCACGGCCAAGGCGATTCCGAAGTCCGAGACCACCGGCTGTCCGTCCTGCATGAGGATGTTGCCCGGCTTGATGTCCCGATGGATGACCCCCCGGTCATGGGCGTGCTGGAGAGCCTGGGCTACGGCGACGGCGATTCTCACGGCCTCGTCCACCGGGAGCTGCTTCTCCTCGTCGATCCGGTCCCGGAGCGTCTCTCCCTCCACGTACGGCATCACGTAGAAGAGGAAGGAGTCCGCCTCACCGGAGTCGAAGAGGGGCAGGATGTGGGGGTGCTGCAGGTTGGCCGTCGTCTTGATCTCGGCGAGGAAGCGGTCGGCGCCCACCACCGCAGCCAGCTCCGGCTTGAGGACCTTCAGCGCCACCTTGCGCTCGTGCTTGAGGTCGTCGGCCAGGTAAACCGTGGCCATGCCGCCCTCGCCGATCTCGCGGAGGACCCGATAGCGTCCGCTCAACGCTCCGTTCAGGCGATCCAGGATCGGGTCGCTCATAGGCTCATCCATGGATGCCGAGGCCCGCACGGCGGCCCCGGCTGGTGGCGGCGCCCCGAAGACCCGGGGTGGCTCGTCCCATCAAACTCCCACCGGGAGACGGCCTTCCGCAAGCGAGCCGCCGCGGACCCGGCCGTTTCGCCTCACGACCACGTTCTTCGGAGCCGGCCTACATACGAAGGGCCCGACGACGCAAAACACGACGCGTCGTCGGGCCCTCCCGTCCTACAGAGCGGGAGACCGGGTTCGAATCGGGGACCCTCGGCTTGGGAAGCTGCCTGGGAGTTTCGTTGCGACTCTTGACGGCGCCGAGCACTCCAGAATTTCGGCCGACGTCTGCGAGTCTACGTGAGGGGACTCGAGCGTGAATCCCCGGTGACCGGCTTCTTCTGTCGCTTCCCTAGCCGTCCAGGATCGCGTCGATCCGCGCGACGATGTCCGCGAGGTGCGCTTCGGTCATGCGGTCGGGTCCGTCTGCCTGGGCGGCAGCCGCCCTGAGCTCGGCAAGCTGCGCCCGAGCCAGGGGTCGGACGTCCGAGAGCGACACGCTCGGGCCGTCGTCCTCGTCCTCTCGGTCTTCGAGGAGCCAGGCGAGGCGCTCGACGTGCGCGCGCTGCAGACTGCGCCGCCATGGGTCGATGGCATCGTTGGAGTCGAGTTCGGTCCAGATCCCGTCCCTGAGGTGGTCGAAGAAGTCCACGAGCGTGTACGGGGTGTCGTCGACCAGGGCGGCCTCGCTCATTCGTACCATCCGCTCGGGGGCCAGCAGCCCATCGAGCGTGCTCTGCTGCAGACCCTGGATGCGTTCGATCGCGCCCGACCCCTCGATCCGACCGAGAATCTCCTCGTCCGCCAACCACGCCGCGTCGCGGAAGACCTCTTCGATCAGGAAGGCGGTCGCGGCCCGTTGACGGTCGCCGGGCACGGGCTCGTAGACGGCTCCGGGCTGGTCCGCAGCCTTCTCGTTCGCGTAGACGCCCCCGACGACGGTGCGCACATGACCGACATACCGGCGCCACATCCCGACGAGCTCGCCGTAGATCTCGGCGAGGTCGCTCCAATCCTCTCCGTCCGTGGCCGTCCACTCCGGGAGATTCGGCAGCACACGCCTGAGATTGGCGATGCCGTACCCGCTGGCGGCGACGGGATCGTCACCCAGGTCCTCCGTTTGGATCTCGGGGCTCAGAATCGGGCGGCCGACGGGACCGAAGCGGTACATCGGGTCATCCGCTCGCTCGAGGATCCATCGGTCCAGGATGGGCTTCTCGTCTTCCGGCGTCGCCGCCTCCGGGATGACCCGGTAACCCCAGTTGATCGCGTAGTGATCGTACGGCCCGATCTTGCGCACGAAGCGGGTGACACCGTCACCAGGCTGGGCGATGTAGTTCTGACGGGCATATTCCATGATGGATGCCGCGACCCCGTACTTCTCCGTGAAGGTCGGCGAACGCAGTGAATCCACCGGAAACGCGGCCGAAGCGATCCAGTTGTGCGGGAGGCCGAGCGCGTGACCCACCTCGTGCGCGATCACCTGCCGCATCGTCTCCCCGATGAGCTCCTCGGGGATGCGGAGTGATCGGGCAAGAGGGTTGGCGGCCCCGGTCTCGATCATCAGTCGGTTGCGGTACGAGCGCATGTGGTTGTGGTACCAGACAATGTCGCTCTCGATGATCTCGCCGGTGCGTGGATCGGAGACGCTGGGCCCTTGGGCGTTCCGGGTCGTGTTGGCCGCCCAGCGGATCACCGAGTAGCGCACGTCCTGCGGGCTCCACTCCGGATCCACCTCGGGAGACGGGGGATCCATCGCGATGATCGCGTTCGAGAAGCCCGCGGTCTCGAAGGCGGCCTGCCAGTCCTCGACCCCCTGCTTCACGTACGGCACCCACCGCTCCGGTGTACCGGGGTCGACGTAGTAGACGATCGGCTCCACCGGATCGACCACCTCGCCACGGGCGTAGGCGGCTGGATCGCTGGGCTCCAGGCGCCATCGGCGGATGAGCGTCTGCGTCGCCGCCTTCTGCTCGTCGAGTCCGAAGTTCACACGCTCGATGGAAAACCAGCCGACGCGCGAGTCCGCGTATCGGGGCCGGAGCGGCTCTTCCGGGAGGAGCACCATGGACTGGTGCATCTCCATCGACAATGTGCCCGTGCGTTCCTGCGCCGGGGGCTCTCCGGCTTCATACGTCATCGTGTGCCGAACGTCGACGTTGAGCGGGAAGCTGCGGGCGTAATTGATGAAGCTGCGATCCTCGTCCAGGTCGCGGACGCCGTACTCGCTGCGCATCTGCGGACTCAGGCCGGTGAGCGCCGGGGTATCGGAAAGGTAGAAGTCGGTCACGTCGACGACGGCCGTTCCGGCTCGCTCCGCTTCGATGTCGAAGGCGGCCAGGATGGGGGCGAAGTTGTTGGCCTCGACCGAGATCGAGATCGAGAGGGTGTCGTCCGCGACGTTCGCGTAGGAGATGGCTCGCAGAAGCACGCGGTCGTCTCGCCGCTCCCATCGTAAGACCTGTTCCCCGGTCTTCACCCCCGCGGGCTGAAAACCGGGAAATCCCACCGGGACCTTGCCGATGCGGGACACCAGCAGCATGTCACGACCCAGCAGCGAGTCGGGAATCTCGAAGAGGAGGTCCTCGCCGACGCGATGCACGTCGAAGAGCCCTTCGTCGGTGACGGCGTCGGCGGTGATCACCTCGGCATAGGGCCGCGGGCCCTCCCTCTCCTCCTCACCCGGCTCGTCCTGGGCAAGCACCGCTCCGCCGGGCCAGAACGCGCCGGCCAGGAGCAGGACACCGACCACCCCGGACCTCGACCCAACGGATCCACATCCCGCCGGTCTCTTCTCGAACTCCCCCATGGATCCCCCCGTCGCTTCGGTTCCTCGAATCATCCGCTCATCCGCGCTCGCGCGCGGGGTGGCCCTGACGTATTAGGTCTGCCCCTCGGCTCCTTGCAAGGTCGTCCATGGTCTAACGCATGGGGCGCTGTCGGCTCTGAGCTCCCAGTCGCGCGACGAGCGCCCCGGATCGATGCCCGACGAGGCGGACTCGCGCCCCTCGCTCGAAGGGCCCCGTCGGGGGTAACACGACAGGGGCCCGACAACGCCCCAGAGCGTTGCCGGGCCTTCATTTCCCTCAGAGCGGGAGACCGGGCTCGAACCGGCGACCCTCAGCTTGGGAAGCTGATGCTCTACCAACTGAGCTACTCCCGCAAGGACTGCAAATGTAGCGGAGCCGGACCTGCCACATCAAGCAGTCGGCACGCTCCGCGTGTCCCGCTCTCGGCGGACGGAAATGGGCGGCCCGGGCCGAAGCCCGAACCGCCCACGGACGTCCGTCGGATCGGCTTCGTCAGTCCACCGTCAGCTCGTATCCGTAGCCGCCGACCTCCTCGGCGGAGTCGAACTGGAGCTGGATGACCTCGGCCATGTCCACCTCACCGACATCGAAGCTCTCGGTGACGGTCCCGATAGGCGCACCCTCGTCGTCGTAGAAGGTGAAGCGCATGGTGACCGACGCCCCGGGGTCGAGGGTCTTGTTCACCAGCGAGCCGGTGACGCTGGCTCCGCCGTTGGGGAAGCGGGTCATCTGCAGATCCCGGACCGACACATCCAGCGATTCGACGGCCTGGACGGCCTCCTGCGTGGCCTGCTGGTCTCCGAGCTGGTTGGTCGCCTGAGCCAGGATCAGCCACGCGTTCTGGCTGTTGGGGTCGAGCTCGATCCAGCGGTCCGCCACCGGCGGCACCTCCGCGTACGCCGAGTCGAGCTGGAGGGATCGCGTCCACATCTCCAGCGCGTCACGGTCGTTGACGCTCTGCTCGGCCGCGGCCCCGAAGGCCTGTGCCGCCCGTCCGTACTCACTGCCCTGGTAGTATCCGACCCCGATGGAGAAGAGGGTCGAGGGGTTGAGGTTCGGCATGGCGATGAGCTCTTCGTAGACCGCGAAAGCTTCGTCCTGCCGGTCGAGCTCCATGAGCAGAGCGGCGAGACCCCGCTTCAACTCCACGTTGGCCGGATCCTGGGCCGACAGATCCTCGTACATCACCACCGCCTCCTCGAACCGACCCGCGTCGGCGAGGACCTGGGCCTTGAGCAGCGGAAGCTCGGCGATCTGCTCCTCCCATCCGGCGGCCATGGACGAATCCACCAACGTCATGTACTCGGACTCGCCGAACTCGATGGCGTCGTCGATGGCCTCGATGGCCTCGTCGTGCCTCCGGAGCTGGGCATAGAGCTGTCCCAACGTGATCATCGCCTCGGGACGACCCTGGTACACGGCGTCGGCGCCCTCGAAGTACTCGACGGCACTCTCGTAATCCCCGGACTCGATGTAGGGGCTGGCCTCCTGATACAGCTCGATCCAGGCCTCCTCCCGGATCTGGAGGAGCTCGGCCTCGTAGATCGGTCGAAGCTCGATGGCGCGATCGAAGTGGTTACCGGCGGCCTCGTACTGCTCCAGGCCGAGGGCCGCGAGTGCCGCGAGCCTGTGGGCCAGCGGGTTCGTCGGGTCCTCGCCGATGGCGGCCTCGGCCGACTGCAGCGCCTGCTGGTACTGCGTATCGGCCTGCATCTCGTCGCCGTCTTCCTGGGCCTCCGAGGCGGCCTCCAGAGCCTGCTCGGCGGCTTCCGTATTCGGCGTCTCGCGAGGGGGCTCGCCACCGCCCTCGGCTTGGGCCAGGATCGACTCCAGGTCCGTGCCCTGCGAGCCACCGCCTCCACCGGAAGCGCACCCCACCAGGCCGAGACCGATCGACATCGCCAGGACGAGTCCGTAGCGGATCTTCATCCGGGATTCCTCCACATTGGTAACATGATTGCTGGGTAGACCGATAAAGTTAGAAAGGCTCGAAAAGAGCGCCAAGCCCTGATCCGGTCATTGGACGCCTTTCATACAGCGGGCATGGTGGAACGTTGCAATTACCAGGCCCCGCGTCCGGTTGCGTCCCGATCACCGTCCCAGATAGGTGAGGATCCGGCTGGCGAGCGCCTCCGAGAAGCCCGGGATCCGCGCGATCTCCTCCCGGGTGGCCTCCTTCACGCCCTTCACCGATCCGAAGCGACGGAGCAGCACGGTCTGGCGTCGGGGACCGATCCCCGGGATGTCTCCCAGATCGCTGCGCAGCGTGCGGCGACTCCGGAGCTTGCGGTTGTAACGCACGGCGAAACGGTGGGCTTCGTCCCGGATCCGTTGAAGTAGGTGGAGGGCCCGGTTCCGTCGATCCAGGCGAACGGGCTCGGACCTGCCCGGTCTGAAGACCTCTTCTTCCCGCTTCGCGAGGGCGACGACCGCCACGTCGTCGAGCTCGAGCTCCGAAAGCGCGTCCGCCGCCGCCGAGAGCTGACCCTTCCCTCCGTCGATGACCACGAGGTCGGGGATGGGCCCATCCTCGTCGACCAGACGTCGGAAATAGCGAAGCACCACCTCGGCCATGGAGCGGTAGTCGTCGTTGCCCCAGTCCCCTTTGATGCGCATGTGACGGTAGCCCGCCTTCTTGGGCTCACCGTTCTCGAAAACCACGGCGCTGCCCACGGTCTCGGCCCCCTGGGTGTGGGAGATGTCGAAGCAGACCATGAGACGGGGCACGACCTTCAGGTCCAGCTCGTCCTGGAGGCTGTAGAGCGCCTCCTCGGCACGGTCCGAGGCGTATGCCAGGGCCGTGACCCTGTCTTCGAGCACCTGTCGAGCGTTCTGCTCCGCCAGATCCACCAGCCGGCGCTTCTCTCCCCGCTGTGGCACCGTGATCCGCACGGCACGGCCCGCCTCCTCCGAGAGGATCTCGCCGAGGAGCTCCCGATCCGGTACGTCGTGGGCCAGCAGGACGCTCCGGGGCAGGTCGGCCTGGACCGCCGCGCCTCCACTCAGATAATGGCGAGAGAGCAGAGACGACAGCAGATCCGCGTCCGACTCGTCCCGAATGCTCTGGAAGCGCTGCGACGCCCTGCCCAGGAGGAGGCCGGAGCGGACCTTCAGCACCACGCCCGCCCCGAGATCGCCGTCCCGGGCCACCGAGACGACGTCGAAGCTCCCGCCCTGGGCCCGATGGACGCGTTGCTGGCGGGCGAGACCGTCGAGGCCGGCCATGACGTCCCTCATCTTCGCCGCCTGCTCGAAGTCCAGGCGGGAAGACGCCTCGTGCATCCGCTCTTCGATCAACGCCCGGATCTCCTCCGTCTCCCCTTCCAGGATGCGGAGGATCTCGTCGATCATGCTCCGGTACTCCGCTTCGCTCTGGAGACCCACGCAGGGGGCCTTGCACCGACCGATGTGGTAGTCCAGACAGGGCCGTTCCGGCCCCTCCTTCGGGAGGTCGTAGCGACAGGAGCGCACCGTGTGGAGCTTCTTGACGACCTCCAGCGCCTGCCGCATGGATCCCACCGAGGTGTACGGCCCGAAATACCGACTCCCGTCGTTCACGACCCGCCTCGTCACGTAGACCCGGGGAAACGGCTCGCTCACCGTGACCTTGATGTACGGATACCGCTTGTCGTCGCGCAGGAGGATGTTGAAGCGAGGCCGGTGCTCCTTGATGAGGTTGGCTTCGAGGATCAACGCCTCCGCCTCGCTTCCCACGACGATGGTCTCGACGCTGTCGATGAGTCGGACCAGCTCCCGGTTCTTCGCCGACAGGTCCGCCTCCCGCTGGAAGTAGCTTCGCGCACGGGGACGCAGGGACTTGGCCTTCCCCACGTACAGGACCCGCCCGCGCTCGTCGCGGAAGAGATACACGCCGGGTCGGGTGGGAAGCGTCTCGAGGCGCTTGGGATCTACGGGCACGGTGCTGCGTCGGCGGTGGGATGGCGGTCGATGGGATCGGCGGACGCCGGGCGGGTGTCGGCTGCGATCCGGGCACGCTCCCGGCGACGAACCTGCCGGAGGCGAGGCCGCGAGAAGACCGGACCGGGAACCGGGCTCATCCGGAAGATCGTCTCAGAGAGATCCCATCGCCCATGGCGCTCGTCGCGACGAGGTACACTACACCGAAGGGAATCAGCGTTTCCAGGGCCACCAGGACCGGATGCGCGTCGGGAAGCCATACCTGCATCGCCACGCCGCCGAGACCGGCGAGCACCGCCGCGAGGGTCAGTCGCAGGATCTTCCGTGCGGGGGGCCCGTGTCGCCCGATACGGGCCTTCAGCGCCCTCCGGAGCAGCGCGAGCTCGATCCACGCCCCCGCCGTCGATCCCGCGGCCAGCCCGGCGGCACCCAGCCTCAGGGTGGCGAATCCGAGCCGGTCGGCGGGGAACATCAAGCTCACACCCACCACCACGGAGATCCCGACCCGCAGATACGCCATCTTCGCCGGCGTACGGGTGTCGCGGAGCGCATAGAAGGCCGAGGAGAGCACTCGTGAGCTGGCCGAAGCGGGGAGGCCCGCCGCGTAGGCCGCCAGCACGCCCCACGTGATGAGGGTTTGAGGGACGTCGAAGGCTCCCGTCTGGTACAGCGCACCGACGATCACGTCCCCCAGGACCACGTACACCACCGCCGAAGGGATGAGGAAGTACAGGGCGCGGGCCAGGGAGCTGGAGACGCGATCGGTGAGGAGCGCCCGGTGCTCCGAACGCATACGGGAGAGCTCGGGGAGCTCCGCCGCCGCCACGCCGGTCCCGAACAGCGAGATGGGCAGATTGGCGAACGTCTGGGCGTATCCCATCACCGCCACCGCCCCGGGAGTGAGCCGACCGGCGAGGATCATGTCGATCCATCCGCTGAGGTTCACCACGCCCCGTGCCGCCACGACGGGCACGAAGTTCCGCACGGCTTCGGCGACCCCGTCGACGCCTCGGCCCAGGGAGACCCGCATCCCTTCCGCGTAGCGAGCCAGGAAGGGCAGCTGGACGAGGATCGTCAGTCCGCCCCCGACGAGGGCGCCCCACGCCAGCGCTTCCACCAGAGAGCGGCGATCCAGGCCGAAGTAGACGGCCCCTCCGATCATCGCGGTGATCATGGCCAGGTTCCAGAAGACCGGCGCTACGAAGGAGACGAAGAAGATCCGGTGGCTGTTCAGGATCCCCAGAGCCCAGGCCGACACCACGAAGAGCCCGGTCATGGGAAAGAGGATCCTCACCAGTCGTACCGTGAGCTCCCGGGTCTCCGGATCCCAGGCCGGGAAGAAGAGCTCCACGAGCACGGGGGCGAGGGCGATCCCCGCCAGCACCAGGACGGCCGCCAGCGTGGCCAGGATCCCCAGCGCGGCGCCGGCGAAGCGGGCGGCGGCCTCGTCCCTGCCCTCTTCCAGGAGCTCGGCGTACACGGGGATCATCGACGCCGAGAGGGTGCCTTCGCCGAGGAGGTTGCGAAGGACGTTGGGCATCCGCAGGGCGGCCCACCAGGCGTCGGCGAAGGGACTGGCGCCGAAGTAGTGGGCGAAGACCCGCTCCCGGACGAAGCCGAAGATCTTGCTGAGGAAGATGCCCGAGCCGACGCTCGCCGCCGCTCTCCCCCCGCTTCGGCTCTCCGGTTTCACCGGCCGCCGCTTCCGGAGGCCGCTATGAGGATCCGTCGCCTGCCGGGAGCGATTTCTCGTCGGCCTCGGCGCGCTCGGTGAGGAGACGATGGACGAACTCGCTCTCCTCGTCCAGGCGCTCCACTTCGGCCGCCAGGCGCTCCACCTCCGACTCCAGGTACGCGATGCGCTCGGCCGCGGCTTGGTCCGGCGAGTCCAGGCCCCGGCGCTCCAACCGGGACGCCAGCGCTCGTCCCACCTGAGAGTCCAGCACGATGGCCAGAAGGGGGATCAGCACCACCAGGACCAGAATCATCTGAAGGAACATGGGCGGAACTTAGACCGCGCTCGCGAGGGTCAAAAGGCTCACCTCCATGGAATACGCTCTTGGCTCATTCGAGATTCACCTCGAAGCGCTCATCGAGCTCGTCAAGAAACGCGCCACCGTAGCGGGTCAGATAGTACAGAGGGCTCTGCACCCGCTCGGCGGGCTTGCCGTTGGGGAAGAGGTGGAGCTGCGCCTTTTCGAGTTGGGAGAGCGCGATCTCGCTTTCCCGCTTCACCGCCTGGGCCACTTTCTTCTCGACGTCGTCCAGGGCGGAGAACGTCTGGTTTCGCAGCGTCTGTACCGGCCGCTTCAAGGTGGGATCGACGTCCATCACGGCTTTCTGCAGCTCGGCCGTCCCCGAGCCGATGGCCCCACGCAGCTGGCCCACGGCCCGTTGGATCTCGTCGGGCATCTCCTCTCGCGCGTATTCGCTGGCCACTTCGTGGAAGGGCCGGTCCAGCGCCTCGAGCTCCAGGTCGAACTTGTCGAGCACCTTCCGGATCTTCCCCTCGACCACCGTCACGCTCCAGCGGGGATGGATGACCGGCATTCCCACGTCGTGGGCCCGGAAATACGCGCCGAGCTCGGCGAAGTAGGCGATTTCGCCGGGGCCCGCCACGTAGGAGAGCGTCGGGAAGAAGGCACTCTCCACCACGGGTCGCAACATGACGTTGGGGCTCAGCGCCCTGGGGTCCTCTTGGGCGGCGGTCCGCACGTCCTCCAGCTCCATCACCGCTCCGGAGGTCCGGAGCCGGTAGGCTCCGTCCTCCCGGTAGAGCCGTTCCCGACCGGCCGGACCCTCGAGGAACAGGTTGATCCCTCCCTCGAGGATGTTGGCCTGGATGCCGTATCCCGCCTTCTCGAGCTTCGAGGCCGTCGCTTCCAGGACGTCTTCCATCTCTTCGGCGCGCTCCAGCTCGTCGAAGAGGAGGTCGCGGGTGCTCTCCTTCAGGACCGGATCGGCGGCGTCGGTGAAGAAGAGCCCGTACGGGCTCAGCAGATGGTGGAGGAGCTCGTGGAAGCCGTGGGGCAGGCTTCGTCCGGGCGCGAAGGCGCGCCGGAGGATCTCCACGTACTCCTGGCTGAAGTCGGTCTCCGGGAGGTGCGAGATGAAGTCTTCGACGATATCGGAGGCGTCGGGGCCGAGCTCCATGCGGTGGAGAGGCGGCGTCCGTTCCCCCTCCTGCGAAGCCACCTGGAAGCGGTGGAGCTCGTTGTCGACGCCGATGAGCCACGCGTGGTTCGCCTCGGCCCAGTCGTGGTCGTCGGAGGCCACCCAGAAGACGGGGAGGACGGGCTTGCCGAGCTCGTCTTCCAACGCCTGGGCGAGACGCACGGCGGTGAGCCCCTTGTAGAGGCTGTAGAGCGGCCCTCCGTAGAGCCCCGGCTGCTGACCCGTGGTCACCATGTACCCCCCGTCCTCGACGAAGCGGGTGAGGCGATCGGGATCGGCGCCAGGGGGCACCGTCAGGGCCCGGATCGCCCGGCGGCGGGCCTCGGCATCGAAGCGGCCGTCCACCTCCTCCGCCTTGGCCCGGTACGACGAGAGCCGGTGGAAGGGCCCGGAGAAGAAGCGCAGCGCCTCGTCCCGTCCGGCGAGGTAATCCCGCACGATGGGTCGGCCCTGGGGGTGCGAAACGATCAGCTCCATGTCAGCCCTCGTGATCAGCCCTTGTGGTATGGTTCACCGCGGATGATGGTCCCCGCCCGGTACAGCTGCTCCGCCAGGACGAGGCGCGCCACGTCGTGGGGAAAGGTCAGCGAAGACAACGACAGGGTCCGGCGGGCTCGAGCCAGCACCGCATCGTCCAGACCGAACGCGCCACCGATGACGAAAGCCACCCCCGGCGACGAGCGGACGGCATGCTCCCGGAGGTACCGCGCGAGGCCGCGGGACGACATCCCCTTGCCCGTCCGGCTCAGCGCCACGAGCTCCATGGAATCCGGGATCCTGCCGCCGATCCGTTCCGCCTCCGCCGCCATCACCCGCTGGGGATCCGCCTTCCGGCTTCCCGCTCCCTGCCCTACCTCCACCACCTCCAGCTTCCAGTACCGCGCCGCTCGACGCTCGTAGTCGTCGATGGCCGCAGCAAGGTCGCCCCGGACGCGACCGACGACAACGACCATCACCTTCACGACGCGGCACCCGTTCGCGGCCAGCGTCTCGCGACGCCGGCTCCTCCGGCCTTCGCGTCGTCCACTCCTCCGCACCTCACGAGGTCGGCTCCTCCGCCCCATCGACGGCGGCGGCGACGCGTCGTCGGACCTCCGCTTCTCCGCGCTCCCAGACCACGGCCTGGCCCACGACCCGGACGTCGCCGAGGATCGCCACGTGGGGCGCCAGCTTCACCGCGTCTTTCTCCGTGACGTACACGGGTCGGCCACCGGCCGCCTCACGGATCCGGCGGGCGTCCTGGCGGCGGAACTCGTGGTGGTCGGAGAACGCCATGAGCTGGCACTCGCGACCCGTCAGAGCCGACACGTCCTCGCGGAAGGCCTCGGGACGTGCCACGGCCGCGACCGCCAGAACCGAGGCCGCGCCTGCCGGCGCGGAGGGTCGGGTCGCCGTCCCGCCCGTGGACCCGGTGGAGAGAGAGCCTCCGGACGGGTCGTCCGGGCCGCCTCCTGATCCACCTCCGGCGAAGGTGGAAAGGGGAGTCACGTCCCGACTGGCCAGACGCACGCTGCCCAGCGTGGTGGCGTCGGAGAGGACGTCGGCGCGCCGCAGGCGATCGAGAAGCGCATCGACCTGTCGAGGGCTCTCCTGTCGACGCGTCACCACGACCACGTGGGCCCGTCGGAGGGCCTCGAGGGGCTCCCGATAGGGTCCGCGCGGGAGGACGGCGCCCGGCACCCGATCCCCGACCGCCAGAAGGACGATGTCGAGGGCGCGAGCCAGACGTCGGTGCTGGAAGCCGTCGTCGAGAACGACGACGTCCACGCCCTCGTCTCGAAGGCGCCGGGCGCCGGCGAGGCGGTCCGGTCCCACCTCCACGGGGACCCGGGGGCTCCACCGACGGTGCAGCCGGACCTCGTCGTCGCCGTAACCCCGCAGGAGAAGAGCCGGCCGCGCGCCCGCCTCCCGCAGCACCTCCACCACCCAGGCGGACACGGGCGTCTTCCCGGTGCCCCCCACCGCCAGATTGCCCACGGAGACGACGGTCAGCCCCTCCACCGACGAGCCCTTCCGACGATCGTGGCGACGGTTCCGGGCCCGGGTGGCCAGGCGCCACACGCCCTCGAGGGGCAGCAGGAGGAAGCGTACGATGGAGCCTGACCATCCCGCTTCCCCTCGCCACATCCGCCACGCGAAGCGTTCCAACCGCGTCCTCACGCCGGCTCCTCGCCGTCATCGAGGACCGCTCCCAGCTCCCGGGCGATGCGCGCCAGATCGTCGCGGTCGGCCTCCCGCGGGATCCGTCGAGGCTCGTGATATTCGATGGTGATGCGCGCCAGGGGCTTGGGCACCAGGAAGCCGTCCCAGCTCCGGAATCGCCAGCCCGAGGACGAGCGCACGGAGATGGGCACCACCGGAAGGCCGGCCACCTGCGCCGCCAGGAGAGCGCCGGGCTTGAACTCACCCCGCGGACCCCGGGGCCCGTCGGGCGTCACGGCCAGGTCGTGGCCCCTTCGAGCCGCCCGGACCAGCCCCTTCAAACCCTTGGTCCCGCCCCGGGTGCTGGATCCCCGCACGGTGGAGAAGCCGTTCCGCTCGATGACCCGCGTGATGTACTCCCCGTCTTCGTGCTCACTCACCAGGACCACGATGCCTTCGTGGCGGTGGTAGTGGACGAGCGGGAGGAGCTGTCCGTGCCAGAAGACGAACATGATGGGCTGTCCGGCCTCTCGGAAGCGGAGATACCGGTGGGCGCCGATGCGCGTCGCGCGGGTGGTGGCGAAGAGAGCGCTGACCAGGCCGGCGCCGAGGACCCCTGCGCTCTCGAACCGCAGCTCACTCATCCCTCGTCCCCTCCCACGAGCTCGGCGGCCAGGGCGGCGACCCTCTCGGCCGCTCCGGGGGCGCCCAGACGATCACGGACCCGAGCCAGGTCGTCGAGCTGCCGACGGCGTCGCGGATGCCCCTCCTCCAGCAGATCCAGGAGCACGGGAGCCACCCGTTCCGGCGTGACCTCCCCCTGGTAGAACTCCGGCACCGCCGTCTCCTCCAGAACCAGATTCGGCAGGCCGATGTGGTCGATCTTCACGAGCTTCCGAGCCAGCCACATGGTGAGGGGGTTCGACCGGTAGGCGATGACGAAGGGCGTGTCCTCGAGGGCCGTCTCCAGCGTCGACGTGCCCGACTTGACGAGCCCGGCGTCGGCGTGGCGCAGCAGCGCCCGGGTGTCCTCCACCACCGGATAGTCGACGTCCCGGAATCGCTCCTCGGCCACGCTGCGCGCCCGAGAGACCACGGGCATCACGTCCGGCCGAGTCCGCGCGACGGCGTCCGCGATGGCGAGGAAGCGGTCCAGATGTCGCTCCACTTCTTGACTCCGCGATCCGGGAAGAACCGCCAGCAGCCGCTTCTCGGGCCCGATGGACCATCGGCCGAGGAAGGAGGCGCGGTCCGGTACGTCGTCCGGCCGGTCGAGGAGGGGATTGCCGACGTAGGTCGCCGAGGCTCCGTGCGTCTCGAGGAAGGCTTCCTCGAAGGGGAGGATCACCGCGATGCGGTCGGTCGTCTCGGCCAGGGTCCGGGCTCGTCTCGACCGCCAGGCCCAAACCTTCGGTGCGATGTAGTAGAGAACCGGGATACCCCGTCGCCGAGCGGCCCGCGCGATGCGCATGTTGAATCCGGGGTAGTCCACCAGGACGACTAGGTCCGGCGGCTCCTCGTCCAGCCGCCGGGCGATGCGACGCTCGAGCCGGCGGAAGAAGGGGATCCGAGGCAAGACCTCGACGAAGCCCATGACCGCCAGATCGTCGAGATCGGCCAGAAGATCCACTCCCTGGGCGGCCATGCCTTCGCCCCCCGTTCCCGCGAACCGAGCTTCCGGCCACCGACGTCGGAGAGCGTCGACGAGCGCGGCGGCGTGGTGGTCCCCCGACGCCTCGCCGGCCAGAACGAGGAAGGTGGGCCGACGACGCTCGTCAGCGGGACCGTTCACGGAGGTGTCGCGCCGGGGCGCCGATGCTCGTGGTACGCCTCGGATGACCCGGATCTGCGATCAGAATGCCCAGCCCAGATACCAGATGGCGACGAGGACCACGATCAACAGCGCCACCAGCTTGGTCTGGGACATCCCCTTCCGGGAGTCGAGCCAGTTCTTCTTGCGTCGCTTGCGTTGCCGGATGAGTGACATGGTCTGGACCTCCTCGGTGCTGCGTCGGTCCGGGGGTCGCCCCGAAGGACCGCTCGTGCTCCCTGCTTCATGACGCCCGGCGCATCCCGTCGAGTGATGCGCTGGGCTTCCCTACGTGGTGATACCCCGCTCGCTCGCTCGGATGAACTCGATGAGGTGACGCACCTCCGGGACCCCCGTGATCTCTTCTTCCGCCTGATCCAGCGCTCGGGTCAGATTCACGTTGCCCTGAAAGAGCATGCGGTAGGCTCGCTTGAGCGCGCGCCGGACCTCCTGGGAGAGCCCGCGACGCTCCAGCCCCACCGTGTTCAAGCCGTAGAGCTTCGGGGGATTGCCCGCCGCTCGACAGTACGGAGGGACATCCTGGGGGATCCTGGAGCCGCCACCGACGAAGGCGTGGGCGCCGATGCGCACGAACTGATGGATGGGGGTGACCCCCCCGACGATCACCCAATCCTCGATGAGGACGTGGCCGGCCATGTTCACCGAGTTGGCGAGGATGACGTGGTTGCCGATCTCACAGTCGTGGGCCACGTGGGCGTACGCCATCAGCAGGCAGTCGCTCCCCACCACCGTACGTCCCGACGCGGCCGTCCCCCGATTCAACGTCGCGAACTCCCGGATGACGGTCCGATCTCCCACCTCCAGGGTCGCGTGCTCTCCCTGGTACTTCAGGTCCTGGGGATCCGATCCCAGGACCGCTCCGTTGTGGATCGTGCAATCCTCGCCGATGCTCGTGTCCCGCTCGATGAGCACACGAGGGCCGACCTCGGTGTTGTCCCCGATCTCGACCCCAGGTCCGATGATGGCCCACGGTCCGACCGTCACCCCCTCGCCCAGCTCCGCATCGTCGTCGACGAGGGCCGAGGGATGGATCTGGACCTCCTGTCGCGTATTCACCGCTGCTTCATCGGTCATGTCATTTGTCCATGATGCGGGCCATGAATTCGGCTTCGGCGACGACGTCCGCGCCCACTACACCGCGGCCGGCCATTCGGCACACCTGACGCCTGAGCTGCATGACCTCGAGTTCGAAGACGATGGTGTCGCCGGGGATGACGGGCTTGCGGAACTTCACCTTATCCATCGTCATGAAGTATACGACCTTGTTCTCGGCGTCCTCGACGGCGTCCATGAGCAGGAGGCCACCGCACTGGGCCATCGCCTCGATGATGAGGACTCCGGGCATCACGGGATGCCCCGGGTAATGCCCCTGGAAGAAGGGCTCGTTGATGGTGACGTTCTTGATCCCGACGATGCTCTCGCCCTCGACGAAATCGATGATCCGGTCGACGAGGAGCATGGGGTACCGGTGGGGCAGGAACTCCATGATCCGGGCCACGTTCGCCACCGGCTCGCCCGAACGTCGGACATGACGTCGGATGGCCCGGGCGAGGGCGACGTTCCCCTCGTGGCTGGGCCGGTCGGCCACCACGTGGGCGTTGAGACGACCACCCAGGAGGGCGAGATCGCCCACCACGTCTCCCACCTTGTGGCGGAGGAACTCGTCCTCGAAGCGCAGGCCCTCGTTCATGATGCCGCTCTCGTCGAGGACGACGGCGTTCTCCAGCGAAGCGCCCAGGGCCAGGCCGCGGGCGTGGAGCGCCTCGGCGTCGGCCTTGAAGCCGAACGTGCGGGCCGCGGCGAGCTCGTGCCGGAATCCGCTCTCGTCGACACAGAACGAGCCGTACCGTCGGCCGATGGTGGGGTGCGTGAAGTCGATGGTGGCGGAGATGCGCAGGCCCGTGGCGGGCGTGGCCACGTACGTGGAGCTCTCCGAGCCCGTCGCATCCACGGATCCCGAAAGGCTGATGACCTTCGCTTCGGCGTCCTGCTGGACGATACCGGCCTCGTCCAACGCATCGACGTAGGGCTGGAAAGAACCGTCCCGTATGGGGGCCTCGGGGCCGTCCACGTCCACCACCAGGTTGTCGATCCCCAGCCCGGCCACCGCCGCCATGACGTGCTCCACGGTGAGCACCTGACCTTCCCCCCTGCCGATGGTCGTGCCCAGCTCGGTCCCGACCACGAAGTCCACGTCCGCGGGGATCTCGACGATCTGGTCGAGATCCACACGGCGGAACCGGATTCCGGTGTCGGGATCGGCGGGTCGGAAGGTGAGCGTGGCCGCCTCGCCGGAGTGCACGCCCGTGCCGTCGAGGGTCAGCTCTCTTCCGATGGTTCGCTGCAGGGCGACGCTCATCGAGCTCCAGATGGGGGTGGGTCCAATGATTCGAATGCGTTCACAGCCGTGAAAGCTAACCTCTCGAGAGCCTCTCGACCTCCCTTTCGAGCGCTCGGATCCGGTCGATGAGCCTGGGGATCCGGGCGACGTACGCGTGTCCCTTCATGGCTTCCCGGTGCGGACGGGCGGGATAGCCG